>DASUYI010000436.1:0-6297 GCA_036377475.1 Steroidobacteraceae bacterium
CGTGCACCTGCAACGCTTCCCGCACCGCCTCCGCCTGCAGTCCGTTTTCGGCGCCGAGGCTGACGATGCACGCGTACTTGCCCCGGCCGACCCGCCACACGTGCAGGTCGCGCAACCGCGGCGTGCCCGGCAGTCCCGCCAGCACGTCGCGCACCTCGGCCACGACCGGCGCGTCCATCTCGGCATCGAGCAGCACTCGACCCGTGTCGCGCAGCAGTCCCAGCGACCAGCGACCGACGAGCACCATGCCCGCAAGGCCCATGATCGGGTCGAGCGACGTCGCGCCGAAGTATTTGCCGCCGGCGAGCGCGATGATCGCGAACACGGAGGTGGCCGCGTCGGCCACGACGTGCAGGTAAGCCGAGCGCAGGTTCAGGTCGTGATGATGGCCGTGATGATGGCCGTGATGATGGCCGTGCCCGTGCCCGCCTTGCCCCGTCGACAGCAACCATGCCGAGACCACGTTGACGCCCAACCCGACCACTGCGACGACGATGGCCTCGTCGAAGTGGATGGCGCGCGGCTCGATCAGTCGCGCGATCGATTCGTAGCCCATGTAGGCCGCGACGCCGATCATCAGCACGGCGCTCGTGTAACCCCCGAGCACCTCGATCTTCCACGTGCCGAACGCGAAGCTCGGGTTGTCCGCGTGCCGGCGCGCGAGCCAGTAGGCGCCGGCCGAAATGCCGAGCGCGAACGCGTGCGAACTCATGTGCCAGCCGTCGGCGAGCAGGGCCATGGAGCCGAGCAGCGTGCCCGCGACGATCTCCACGACCATCATGACGGCGGTGAGCCACATGACCTGCCGCGTGCGCCGCTCGGCGAGCGGGTTCACGGTGTCGAAGACGTGGACGTGGACGTGCGTGTCGGGAATCAGGCGCGGCGCAGTCATGTCCCAATGCTAGCGGATTCCCCTCCTCTTCCAACTCGTCGGGAGAGGAGGGGAAATCAAGGGGCGGCGTCGAGCGCCAGCACCTTCGCGATGGTCCACTTCGCGAGCTGCGACATGTGCACCTCGTCCGGACCGTCGGCGAAACGGACGAATCGTCCGTAGGCGAACGACGAGGCGATCGGCGTGTCCTGGCACAGGCCCATCGCGCCGTGCGCCTGCATCGCCCGGTCGCAGACGTCCTGGCACATCTGCGGCGCGACGATCTTGATCATCGAGATCAGGTCGGCCGCGCCCTTCGGGCCCTCGCGATCGATCCTGTCCGCCGCCGCGAGCGTCAGCAGTCGCGCCTGTTCGATCTGGCAGCGCGAGCGCGCTATATCCTGCCGGATGCTGCTCTGCTCGCTGAGCTTCTTGCCGAAGGCGACGCGGTTCTCGACGCGCCGGCACATCCACTCGAGCGCACGCTGCGCCGCCCCGACGAGTCGCATGCAGTGGTGGATGCGGCCGGGACCGAGCCGACCCTGCGCGATCTCGAAGCCGCGCCCTTCGCCGAGGATGATGTTCGAGACCGGCACACGCACGTTCTCGAGCACGACCTCGCCGTGGCCGCTGGGGCTGTGCACTTCGCCGAACGCCTTGAGCGGTCGCAGCACGCGGATCCCCGGCGTGTTGCGCGGGACGATGATCGTCGATTGCTGCGTGTGACGCGGGCCGTCGAAGCGCGTCTTGCCCATGACGAGCAGCAGTTCGCAGTGCGGGTGGTAGATGTTGCTCGACCACCATTTGCGGCCGTTCAGCACGTACGAGTCGCCGTCGCGCGTGATCGAGCACTCGACGTTGGTTGCGTCCGACGAGGCCACCTGCGGCTCGGTCATCAGGTAGGCCGAGCGGATCTTCCCGTCGAGCAGCGGCTGGAGCCAGCGCTCCTGCTGCTCGGGCGTGCCGTAGCGCGCGAGCACTTCCATGTTGCCGGTGTCGGGCGCGCTGCAGTTGAAGACTTCCGCCGCCCACTCGATGCGGCCCATGAGCTCGGCCAGTGGCGCGTATTCGAGGTTCGTGAGCCCCGGGCTCCACTGGCCGTAGTCGTGCGGCAGGAACAGGTTCCACAAGCCCGCCGCCTTCGCCTTGACCTTGAGTTCCTCGACGACGGGGGGCTGCTGCCACCGATTGGCCGGGTCCTGCACGAACTGGTCGTGCGCGTGCTCGATCGGGTGGACGTGCTGCTGCATGAAGCCGTCCACGCGGCGCATCAGGTCCTGGACCTTGGGGCTGTACTCGAAATCCACGGCGTCTCTCCCACGGCAACGGGCGGTCGGTCGTGCGCCAGTCTAGGCCTCCCGTCGGATTTGCCTAGTGCAATGTTTTAATGCCTAATCATTCGAATCATGCATCTATCGCGGATCGACCTGAACCTGCTCGTCGTCTTCGACACGGTCTACACCGAGGGCGGGATCACGGCTGCGAGCCGCAAGCTCAATCTCTCGCAACCCGCCGTGAGCCACGCGCTCGCGCGGTTGCGCGACGTGTTCGAGGCCCCGCTGTTCGAGCGACAGGGGCGCGGCATTGCGCCGACACCATTCGCCCGCACGATCGCCGGTCCGGTGCGCGAGGCGCTGGCCGCCATGGAGCGCACGCTCGCCGAGGCCGGCCGGTTCGAACCAGCAACCGCAGACCGCGGCTTCCGGATCGGGCTGCGCGAGGCGCTCGAGCCGAGCGTGCTGCCGCGGCTCGGCCGTGCGCTCTGCGCCGCCGGGCCGAAGCTCACGCTCGCCACCGCGCGGCACGACCGTCCGCGACTGGCGCAGGAACTCGCGGCCGGCGAATTCGACGTCGCGCTCGACGTGCTGATGCCGATCGCCGATCGGGTGCCGCACGAACGTGTACTCGTCGACCGGCTGATCGTCGTCGCCCGCAAGGATCATCCGGCGCTGAAGAAGGCGCTGCGCCACGGCGCGTGGAGCGTCGACGCCTGGCTCGCACTCGAGCACCTCCAGGTCTCCTCGCGACGCCGCGGACCGACGCTCGAGGACATGGCCCTGCGACCGCTCGGCCGCTCGCGCCGTGTGCGCGTGCGCTGCCAGAGCCATGCAGCGGCCTGCGCGATCGCGGCCGGCACCGACCTCGTCGCGACCATTCCTGAGGCGTATGCCCAGCACGTGATCGACCCGGACGTGCACCGCGTGCTGCCGCTGCCGCTCGAAGGATTCGCGCTCGAAACCTACATGTACTGGTCCGAGAACGCCGCAGCCGACGCTGCCAACCGCTGGCTGCGCGATCAAGTACGGCTGGCCTGCGCGTCGGCCGCGGGGCCGACGCTGTCGCTGATCCGCGACGGGTCGCAGCGGAAACCGCGTCGTGCCCGCCGGTCCCAAACGTAGGCCCGGACGTTTCAGGAGGAGAACTCATGCGCAAGCACCCCACGCTCGCCCTCGTCGTCTCGTCGATCCTGCTCGGGACGGCGGCGACACAGGCCCAGCCGGCCGACATGTCCGGCACGGACGTGCTGCTCTCGACCGAACACTGGACCGAGGCGGACACGAACGAAGACGGCACGCTGTCCAAGGCCGAACTGAGCCGCGCCGAGCCGACGCTCGCCCCGGACTTCGACACGATCGACCGCGACGATGATCGGCAGATCAGCCGCGACGAGATCGAAGCCTGGCATGCCGGCCCGGACGCCGGCAGCGTCGATGCCGACGAAGCTGTGACCGACGACGACGCGGACGACGCCACGCGCGACGCCGGCGAGGTCGAACCCGACGAGCCCTCGGCGCAGTAACCATCAACCACGTGCGGCCATCGCGCCTCGTGTGCGGCGGCCCGTTCTTTCCGGGACCCGACGCCGACCGTCGGGACGTTTGCGAACGGCACTACAGCACCAGCGTCATGCGGACGAGTTCCGGCTCGTCGACGTCGGCCTTGGTCGCGAACCCGAGCGAGCGCGACAGGTCGATCATGCGCGAGTTCTCGCGCAGCGTGATCCCGGTCATGATCTTCAGGCGGCGCTGGCGGGCGACCTCGATCAGGTGCTGGAACAGCCGTCGCGCGAGGCCCTTGCCCTGCCACTCGTCGCTCACGACGATCGCGAATTCGCAGGTCTCCTCGTCGGGCAGCGTGATGTAACGCGCCACGCCGATCTGCTGCTCCACGCCGTCCACGCCGTGGCGCACGAGGATCAGCGCCATCTCGCGGTCGTAGTCGATCTGCGTGAACCGCGACAGCATCGCCGGCGTGAGGTCGTGCAACCCGAACATGAAACGGAGGAACCGCGATTCCTCGGACAGCCGGTGCACGAATTCCTGCTCGATCCGGGCGTCCTCCGGGCGGATCGGCCGGACCGTCCCGCGCTCGCCGTTCGGCAGTTCGATCGGGAAGTGGTAGCCGCTCGGGTAAGGATGGATCGCCATGTGGCGGTACGGCAGCGCGCCCGGCGGGTTGCGCAGCACGCCGATGCGCGCATCGACCACGACCGCTCCCTTGGCCGTGACCACGACGGGGTTCAGGTCGATCGCGCCGACGTCCGGCAATTCACAGACGATTTCGGAAACCCGCAGCAGGATGTCCTCGACCGCGTCCCGCGCGGCGGCCGGCGCGCCGCGCAACGGCTGCAGCGCCAGGCTGGCGCGCGTGCGGCGGATGAGATCGCGCGCGAGGTAGGGATTGAGCGGGGGCAACGCGACGGCGCGGTCGCGGATCACCTCGACCATGGTGCCGCCGAGGCCGAAGCTGATCGCCGGGCCGAACACCGGGTCGCGCACCACGCCGATCATGAGCTCGCGACCGTGACGCTCGAGGTACATGGGCTCGATCAGCACGCCCTCGAGCCGTGCGTCGGGCCGCGCCAGCGCGACGTCGCGCATCATGTTGTCGTAACCGTCACGCACGCTCTTTGCATCCGCGCGGCCGAGCCGCACGCCGCCCACGTCCGTCTTGTGCGCGATGTCGGGCGAAAGGATTTTCATCGCGACCGGAAAGCCGGCCGCTTCGGCCACGCGCACGGCCTCGTCGGCCGAGTGCGCGGGAATGGCACGCACGACCGGCACGCCGAATGCGGCCAGCAGGTCCTTGGACTCGGCCGGGTTCAGCCACTCGTTTCCCGCCGCGAGCGCCGCCTCGAGCAACGCCTGCGCCCTGGCCTTGTCGGGAGTCGACGAAGGGCCGAGCGGCGTCGGCACCTGCAGCAGCTGTTCCTGGTTCGACGTATACAGCCCGAGCGCGGCAATCGCGTCGACCGCAGCCTCGGGCGTGCGGTAGCTCGGGATGCGGTTCTCGGCGAAGCGCTGCCGGCTCTGCACGACGGCGGCATCGCCCATCCAGCACGTGAACACGGGTTTCTTCTGTGCCCGCGCCACCTGGATCAGCGCGTCGGCGAACTCTCCCGGGTCGGTCGTCGCGAACGGCGCCATGACCGCGAGCAGCGCGTCGGTCTTCGGATCCGCGAGCACGTGGCGCGAGGCCTCGGCGAACTGCTCCGCAGAGGCGTCGCCACGCACGTAAACCGGATTGCCGTGCTGCGTGCTCGGCGGCAGGAACGAGCGCAGCGTCGCGAGCGTTTCCTCCGACAGCCACGCAAGCTGCAGGCCTCGGTCCGCGGCGTGGTCGGCGGCGAGCTGGCCGGGGCCGCCTGCATTCATGACGATCCCGAGCCGACGGCCGGTCATGCGGACGCCCGCACCGAGCGTGCCTGCCGCGCTGTAGAGCTGCGAAAAGGCCCGGATGCGCAGCACGCCCGCCCGGCGCATGGCCGCGTCGAAGACGTCGTCGCCGCCGACCAGCGAGCCCGTGTGAAACGCGAGGCTTGCGTCGGTTTCGGCGGCGCGTCCCGCCTTCATGACCACGACGGGTTTGACCCTCGCGGCCGCGCGCAGCGCGCTCATGAGGTGCCGCGCCTCGGCGACGGCTTCCATGTACAGCATGATGCTGTCGGTGGCGCCGTCGCGCACGAGGAAATCGAGGATTTCGCCGAACTCGATGTCGTCCGACACGCCGGTGGAGACGACCGTCGAGAACCCGACGTGGCGCGAAGCGGCCCAGTCGAGCATTGCGTTGCAGAGTGCGCCGGACTGCGACACGAAGCCGAGTCGTCCCGGCTTGGGCAGCGGCGGCCCGCACGAGACGTTGAGGCGGGCGTCCGTCCGGATCACGCCCATGCTGTTCGGGCCGAGGAACCGGATCCCGTAGCGTCGCGTCGCGTCGAGCAACTGCCGTTCGAGTTCCGCGCCACGCTCGCCGCCCTCGCGGAAGCCGGCGGCCGCAATCACGGCGCCGCGCACGCCCTTCTCGCCGCACTGTGCGAGCACGTCGGGCGTCACGTCAGCGGGCGTCAGCAGGAACGCGAGGTCGACCGGACCTGGCAGCTCCCGCACGCTCGCGTAACAAGGCTCGCCGTCGAGCGTGCCGTGCCG
>DASUYI010000437.1:0-2378 GCA_036377475.1 Steroidobacteraceae bacterium
GGCCAACGTCTTCTTCCGCTACCTGCAGGAGAAAGTCCCGCTCGCGATCGACCGCTATCACGCCGAGGTCAAGCGCCTGTTCCGCGTGCTCGACGGCCGGCTCGCGGGTCACGAGTACCTCGCAGGTGAATACTCGATCGCCGACATCGCGAACTGGTCGTGGGTCCGGACCTGGAAATGGTCGGGTGTCCCGATCGACGACCTGCCGCACCTCGTCCGCTGGGTCGAGCAGATCCGCGCGCGCCCGGCGGTGCAGGCGGGGCTGCAGCAGCCGCCGTCGCGGCCCAGCCTGACCGAGGACGACGCGCAGGCGCAGAAATTCATCGAGGAAGCACGCAAGATGGTCGTCACGGGCATCGATCGCTCGGCCGACCAGCTCGGACCGCTCACGCCATCAGGGACCTGACGACCATGAGACTGCACACATCGCCCCGCGCGCCGAACCCCCGGCGCGTCGACATGTTCCTTGCCGAGAAGGCCATCGACGGCATCGAGCGGCAGCTGTACGACCTCAACCGCGGCGACCTGCGCAACGCCGAATTCCGCCGGCTGAACCCGATGGGCCGCGTCCCAGTGCTCGAGCTCGACGACGGCCGCTGCCTCGCCGAGTCGCGTGCGATCTGCAGTTACCTCGAGCACCTCCACCCCGAGCCCAACCTGATGGGACGCGACGCCGAGGAGCGCGCGTTCATCGAAAGCGCCGACCGGCAGGTCGAGCTCTTCCTGCTCGGTTCGATCGCCAATGCGGTGCGGCACACGCATCCGGGGCTCGCGCCGCTCGAACAGCCGCAGTTCCCGGACTTCGGCACCGCGCAGGGCCACAAGATGCTCGAGTACGCCGCGGCGTTCGACCGCATGCTCGCCTCGCGACCGTGGTTCGCGGGCGACCGCTTCACGATCGCCGACATCACGGCGTTCTGCGGCATCGAGTTCGGCAAGCTGATCAAGTTCCGTCCGGGCGACGCGGGACTGGCTCACCTCGCGGACTGGCGCGAGCGCGTGGCGGCCCGCCCAAGTGCGAAGCTGACGTGACGAGGGCGCGGCGGCGGCAGGACCTGCAACTTCCCATGCAAACGAACAAGCTTTCGACGCTGCTCGGGTCGGGCAGGCCGCTGCTGGCCGACGGCGCCACCGGCACCAGTCTCTTCGCGATGGGGCTCGCGTCGGGCGACGCACCCGAACTCTGGAACCTCGAGCATCCCGAGCGGGTGCGCGACCTGCATCGGGGTTTCGTCGACGCCGGTGCCGACATCATCCTGACCAACAGTTTCGGCGGCAACGCACGCCGGCTGATGCTGCACGGCATGGAACGACGCGCACGCGAATTGAACGGGATCGCGGCGCAGCTCGCCCGGTCGGTCGCGGACGCCGCCGGTCGCCCGGTTGTGGTCGCCGGCTCGGTCGGCCCCACCGGCGAACTCTTCGAACCACTCGGCATGCTGACCGAGGCGATCGCCGTCGAGGTCTTCGTGGAACAGATGGCTGGACTCAAGGACGGCGGCGCCGAGGTCGCGTGGATCGAGACGATGTCGTCGCTCGAGGAAATCCGCGCCGCAGCGCTCGCGGCGGCGCACGTGGGATTGCCCTTTACCTTCACCGCGAGCTTCGACACGGCGGGACGCACGATGATGGGGGTGACGCCCGCGGCGCTCGTGGAGTTCGCGCAATCGCTCGACCCGCGGCCGATCTCAATCGGCGCGAATTGCGGCGTCGGCGCGTCCGACCTGGTCATGAGCGTCCTCGGGATGACGGCGCGCGAGGCCGGCATCCCGATCATCGCCAAGGCGAACGCCGGGATCCCGCGGTTCGTCGGCGCGCACATCCACTACTCGGGCACGCCCGACCTGATGTCGCAGTACGTCCATCTCGCCGTCGACGCGGGCGCGCGGATCGTCGGCGGGTGCTGCGGCACGCACTTCGATCACCTCGCCGCCATGCGCTCCGCGCTCGATACGCATCGCCCCGGCCCGCGGCCGGAGGAAGCCCGCGTGGTGGAGGCGCTCGGGCCGCTGCAGGCGCCGCCGGCGCGCAAAGTGGACACGACCTCGCCGCGCGAGGCACGACGCTCGCGTCGACCGTGACGCACCGGGAGGACGCGAAAAAAAACGGCTCCGCGAAGAGCCGTTTTTCTTGAGCACGCGTGCACGCCGGGTCAAAAGGTGCAGGCGCCCCGCGTGTCGAGGTCGATCGGCGTCGTCACCGGCCTGCGGAAAGCAAGTTTGGCCCACCATGAGCTCCAGATCGCCGTCGTTGTCGAAGGCCGACCAGCTGCCGCCGGCATGTCGGCGCGCGCTCTGGCCCGACGTCAACGCATTCGGCCGGGTCTCGACGAATGTGCCACGTCGCCGTTGAGGTCGCCCCACGAGAACTTTCGCCGC
>DASUYI010000438.1:0-2443 GCA_036377475.1 Steroidobacteraceae bacterium
AAGCGCGCTTCACAAAAAAGGGGCGCCCGCCGTCCGCCACCCGCGCAGCCCGCAAGTGGTCCTGATACAGCGGATACACGAGATTAGCTAGGACCTGACGGCTGGCGCCGGCGCCGAACGAAACCATCTGGCCAGCCGTCCGCGACGGTCGGCGCGTGCGCCCGGCCCCGTGGGACCGGTGGGGTCGAACGTCGCGGGCTTCGGCAAATGAATCTTCACGCTCATATTCCCCGCCGGCTGCGCCTCCATCCACAGGTGGCCGCCGCACGTGCCGATCAGGTCGACAAGCGCGCCGAGATCGACTCCCGGCGTGTATGAGGAGCGTGAACGGCGTTCTTTCCCTCCGTGAAACTCGGCAGATCCCGGCAGCTCGGTGACCGTGATGAGCACGTGAGGGCCGGGACGAATGTTGGGGTACTTGGCAGTAAATCTGCGGCCGACCGAAGTTGTCGCAAGATCGATTTTCATCTGCCCGCCCTGCGGCATCCGCTCGCGCGCGAAGCTGGCCACGTTGACGAGCACGCGCTCGAGCCGCTCGGCTTCCACGTCGACGTCGAAGGAACCCGAGGCCTTCGGCAACACCAGCTCGATCGGGTCTCCGGCGACGCACTTGAGCACGGGCGCGAGATCCCGCAAGACGCGCTGAACGCTCACCGGTTCCAGCGCACGCACCTGCCTGTCCCCGTAAGCGCCAAGCTGTCGTAGAAACCCGGCCGCCCGCGCCAGATCGGCCAGCAGCATCTCGCCCCGACGGTGCAGCGCGTCGTCGCTCGCGATCGTCGCCAGCCATTCGTGCGCGTCCCGGGCGACGTCGCGGAGCAGCGCGTCGCAGGTCACGGCCACCTCCGAAGCCAGACGCCCTACGGCCTCCATCCGCTGCGCCTGGCGGAGCCGATCTTCCAGGGCGCGAACACCCGTGATGTCTTCCACGACGATTTCTACCGACCCGGTCGTCGTGGCCAGGGCCTGCAGCCGGACGATGAGATCACGGCCATCCTGCGTCTTCCAGCAGGTCTCGACTGGCTCTGCTTTCCGCATGGTGCGCGTTCGTTCGAGCAGCCAGCCCACATCGCCGGCGCGGTCGAACACGGCCGCCGCGAAGTCCATGTTCCGCAACTGATCCGCGCGCCGACGACCGAGCAGCATGGCGAACGCATGGTTCGCCTCCGTGATCACGCCGTCCTGGGTGCACCGGCACAAACCGTAGGGGGCGCGTTCGAATTGCCGGCGCCGCTCCTTCTCGCTCAGTTCGAGTTGCGCCTGAAGATCCGGAACGCGCACGGCGACGCCGCGCAACGCCTCGGCGTCGGTCCGGGTGGCATCGAGCTCCCGGCGGAGCACGTCGATCTCCCGCTGAAGCCGGGCGATGTCGGAACCGCTCGTCTCGAGTGTCTGCCGGAGGCTCTCCTGGAGCTGCGCGAGCGCATCGTTTGCGACCTGCTCCGCATGCACGTGGCGTTCGGCCTGTGCGCGCAGCTGGTCGTCACGCTCGGCGACAACGCTCCCGAGCCTGGCGCGCTCGGCGGCGTGTTCTGCCGCGACCTGTTCGAGTGCCTGAAACGCGCCCTGGAGCTGATCGAACGCCTGGCGGAGTTGACCGTATTCGGCGGCGACCCGCTGAAGCTCCGACTCGCTCGTCAATCGCGCGCGTGCGTACGCCTGCCGCTCCTCGTCAACCGTGCGGTGCACACGCCGCAACTGTTCCTCCGTCGTGCCGAGCAGACCTTGAACCCTCTCGTGTTCCTCGTGGATCTGCCGGACTTCTTCGTCCTTCGCGCGCAGTCTGCGATCCGCGTCGGTCCGCTCGCCGCTCAACTGCGCCTCGAGCCGCAGCGTCTGCTCGCGACTCCGCCGGCGAAAAGCAGAGACGATCTGCAGGGACCGACGCCGGCCGCGTGCCGACTCCATGCGGATCCCGGCGAGGTCGCGCTCGAGCGCGGCACGCGCTTCGGATTCGGCGGTCAGGCGCTCGACGGCTTCCGTTTCACGTGCCGTCGCGGCGGCCACGGCGGCGGCGGCGCGCTGGTCGGCCTGCTGACGCGCCGCCGCGCCGTCGATCAACTGCTGCTCGAAGGCAGCACGCGCGGCGGCGTGCTCCGTCACGGCCGCGTCGTACCGTGCCCGGAGCGTGTCCAGGTCCGACGCCGCCGCGGCGAGTTCCGCGAGGTGCCGGTGATCGGCCTCGAGCCGCGCGGTTTCGGCGGCGGCAAGTTGCTGCTCCAGGCTCCTGGCTCGGTCCCCTTGCTGAGCCAGCAGGTCGTCGAGCGCCGCCTGACGCTCCGCGGCCGCTGCGAGATCGGCCGCGGCTTGCGCCGATGCGTGCTGATGCGCAGACTGTTCCTCGGTCAGCGCGCGTTCGAGTGTGTCGCGCACGGCGATGATTTCCGACAGTTGCGCGCCCAGCTCCGCCTCGCGACGGGCGAGGTGCTCGGCCGCCGCGGCC
>DASUYI010000439.1:0-13967 GCA_036377475.1 Steroidobacteraceae bacterium
CCTGTTCAAGGCGTTCTCACGGCTCGAGCGCGGCAACGAGAAGCGCCAGGGCACGGGCCTGGGGCTCTATCTCAGCGGGCGTCTCGCCGCGCTGCTCGGCGGGCGAATCGACGTCGATTCGCGCGTCGGCGTCGGCAGCACGTTCACGCTGGTCCTGCCGGGGGCTTGAGCGAGATGGCGCGCATCCTGCTCGTCGAGGACAACCCGACGAACCTCGAGCTGATGCGGTACCTGCTGACGCACCACGGTCATCATGTCGAGAGCGCGCAGAACGGCGAGGACGGGGCGCGTCTCACGCGCCAACTGCGGCCGGACATCGTGCTCTGCGACCTGCGCATGCCCTACGTCGACGGCTACGGTTTGCTCGAGCGGGTCCGCGCCGATCGCGCGCTCGACGACGTGGTCGTGATCGCCGTCACCGCGTACTCGATGCCCGACGATCGCAAGCGCGTCGCCGAGGCCGGTTTCGACGGCCACCTGACCAAGCCGATCACGCCCGAGAGCGTCGTCGGGCAGGTCGAAGGCTTCATTGCCGCGGGCCGGCGAGGAAGCGGATAGCGGATAGCAGGAACGAGCCGGCGCCCTTGGCGCATCGCCGGGGCGCGCTCTTACACTATCCGCTATCCGCTATCCGCTTCCCCATGCTCCTTCGCTGCCGTTCCCGCACGCTGGACCTCACGCGGCCCTGCGTGATGGGCATCCTGAACGTCACGCCCGATTCGTTCTCCGACGGCGGCCTGCACTTCGGTCGGGACCGCGCGGTGGCGGCGGCCCTGCGCATGGTGGACGAAGGCGCCGCGATCATCGACGTCGGCGGGGAGTCCACGCGGCCGGGCGCGACGCCCGTCGCCGTGAGCGACGAACTCGAACGTGTCGTGCCCGTGATCGAGGCGCTCGCGCGGCGTGTCGACGCCGTGCTGTCGGTCGACACGAGCCAGCCCGAGGTCGTCACGGCCGCGCTGCAGGCGGGCGCGCACATGGTCAACGACGTTCGTGCGTTACGCCGGCCCGGCGCACTGGCGGCCGCCGCTGCATACGACGCCGCGGTCTGCGTCATGCACATGGTCGGCGAACCCTCGACGATGCAGGTCGACCCACGATACGAGGACGTCGTGCGCGAAGTGCGGGAGTTCCTGGTCGCGCGCGTCGCGGCGTGTCGCGCCGGCGGCATACGGGCCGACGCGATCTGCGTCGATCCCGGCATCGGTTTCGCCAAGACCGCGCAGCACAATCTCGAGCTGTTACGGCACTTGCACTCGTTCACGGATCTCGGCGGCCCGTTGCTGGTGGGCGTCTCGCGCAAGTCGCTGGTCGGTATGATCACGGGCCGGCCCGCGGCGGATCGCACGGTGGGCAGCGCCACGATGGCGGCGCTTTGCGTCGAGCGCGGTGCGAGAATCGTGCGTGCGCACGACGTCGCGGCGACGGTCGATGCGGTCAAGGTGGCCACTGCGTTACTGGGGCAGCGGCTGGACTGAAGCGGTCGCGGGGAGCCCGGCACAGGGTGGTCGCGCGGCACAGGAGCGAATCGACATGGGCAGGAAGTATTTCGGTACCGACGGCGTCCGCGGGCAGGTCGGCGAGCACCCGATGACGGTCGAGTTCGCGCTGCGGCTCGCGAGCGCGGCGGCCCGCGTGCTCGCGCCCCAGGGCGGGACCGCGCTCGTCGGCAAGGACACGCGCCTGTCGGGGTACATGTTCGAGGCGGCGCTCGAAGCCGGTTTCGTCGCGGCCGGAGTCGACGTGCAGTTGATCGGGCCGCTGCCCACGCCCGGCATCGCGTACCTCACGAAGAAGTTCGGCTGCAGTTTCGGCGTCGTGATCAGCGCCTCGCACAACCTGTTCGAGGACAACGGCATCAAGTTCTTCGACGCGCAGGGCAGCAAGCTGTCGGACGAACTCGAAGAGCAGATCGAGTCGTACCTGGACCAGCCGGCGCTGACGCGCGAGTCGATCCACCTCGGCCGCGCCGTGCGCGTCGACAAGTCGCGGGTCGTGTACCAGGAGTTCTGCGCGTCGGTGCTGCCACGCGGTCTCGACCTGTCGGGACTCAAGATCGTGGTCGACTGCGCCAACGGCGCGGCGTACAAGGTCGCGCCGCGCGTGCTCGCGGATCTCGGCGCGGAGATCATCCCGATCGGCTGCTCGCCGAACGGTCGCAACATCAACCTGCGGTGTGGTTCGACCGCGCCCGAGTTGCTGCAGGGGACGGTGTCCGGCGTGCGCGCCGACGTTGGCATTGCGCTCGACGGCGACGGCGACCGCCTCGTCATGGTCGACCACCTCGGTCGCATCGCGGACGGCGACCAGTTGCTCTACGTGATCGCGTCCGATCGCAAGCGCAACGGCACGCTGCGCGGCCCGGTCGTGGGCACGGTCATGAGCAATCTGGGGCTCGAGCAACAGCTGGGTGCCGAGGGGATCGAGTTCCTGCGCGCGCGGGTCGGCGATCGCTACGTGCTGGCGCTGCTCAAGGAACGCGCCGGGGTGCTCGGTGGGGAGACGTCCGGGCACCTGTTGTGCCTCGACCGCACCACGACCGGCGACGCCCTCGTCAACGCGCTCGAGGTGCTGGCCGTCATGAAGCGCAGCGGCCGGCCGCTCGCGGAACTCGTCGCGACGATGCCGAAGTTCCCGCAGGTCATGGTCAACGTGCGCGTCAAGGAACGGATCGACCCGGGCCGTACGCCGTCGATCCAGGACGCCGTGCGTCGAGTGGAAGACGCGCTCGCAGGTGCCGGCCGCGTCGTGCTGCGGGCCTCGGGCACGGAGCCCGTCATCCGCGTCATGGTCGAGGGCCGCGAGGAGGCCGTCGCCGCCCGTTACGCCCACGAACTCGCGGAAACCGTGCGGACGGCGGTCTGAAACGCGCCGTCCACGAATTGCTTTCATGCAGACCCGCCGCTAAGATCGCGCGCCTTTCGCGGCCGCTCCTTTCCTGGCGCGCGGGCGGACTACACCGGGGACGGGTCAGAAATGCGTCAGCCGCTCGTTGCGGGCAACTGGAAAATGCACGGGTCGCGGGCCGAGAACGCAAACCTGGTCGCCGCGCTGCTCGACCTGCTGCCGGCCGGCAAGCACGCCGAGATCCTGGTCTGTCCGCCGTTCCCGTACCTGCTCGAGATGGGCCGGCAGCTCAAGGATTCGGGCGTCCAGCTCGGCGCGCAGTCGGTCTGTGCCGAGGCGCAGGGCGCCTTCACCGGCGAAGTGTCCGCCGCGATGCTCAAGGACGTCGGCTGCCGGTACGTGCTGGTCGGCCACTCCGAGCGCCGCCAGCTCTACGGCGAGAGCGACGCACTCGTCGCCCGCAAGTTCGTGGCCGCCCAGTCGCAAAGTCTCGTGCCGGTGCTGTGCGTCGGCGAAACGCTCGACGAGCGGGAAGGCAACCAGACGTTGCAGGTCGTCTCGCGGCAGCTCGAGGCCGTGCTCTCCGTCAGCGGGGTCCGCTCGCTCGCCAAGGCGGTGATCGCGTACGAGCCGGTCTGGGCGATCGGCACCGGTCGGACGGCGTCGGGGGAACAGGCCCAGGAAGTGCACGCGATGATTCGTGCCAGGGTGGCGGCGCTCGATGCTACAATAGGCGGATCGGTCAGGATCCTGTACGGCGGCAGCGTCAAGGCTTCCAACGCCCAGGAACTGTTCGCGATGCCCGACATCGACGGCGGTCTCGTCGGCGGCGCATCGCTCAAGGCGGACGAGTTCGCGCGAATCTGCGCCGGCGCAGGTTGACGGGCGGGACTTCGCCGCAGGCACTCAAGGTTTTCTGGCATGAACTGGCTGCAGACTCTCGCCGTCGTCTTTCACGTCCTGCTCGCGGGCGCCATCGTGGGCCTCGTGCTGCTGCAGCGTGGCAAGGGCGCGGACGCCGGCGCCGGCTTCGGCGCGGGGGCGTCGGGCACGGTGTTCGGTTCACGCGGCTCGGCGTCGTTCCTGTCGCGCACGACGGCGGTGCTCGCGACGCTGTTCTTCCTGACCAGCCTCGGCCTGTCGTACCTGTTCAGCCAGCAGAAGCAGCCGACCAGCGTGTTCGACACGCTGCCGCAGCAGGAAGCGCCTGCGCCGACCGCGCCGCAGTCGCAGCCCGGCGCGATGATGCCCGAGCTCCCCGCGACGCAGTCTCCGGCGAATGCGCCGACGCAGGCGCCCGCCGCCGCGCCGGCGGCGCAGCCGACGCCGCAGCCGGAGACGCCTGCGCCGGCCGGGCAATGAGCGCGGGGAACGAGCGAACGAACGCGGATGTGGTGGAATTGGTAGACACGCTATCTTGAGGGGGTAGTGCCGTAAGGCGTGAGAGTTCGAGTCTCTCCATCCGCACCAAGCACAGATAAAGGCGAGCCGAGCGCTCGCCTTTTTCATTTTTGCAACCCTTACTGCACTGCAACCGAGGCTGTTAGAATTGGCGGCCCATCGGACTCGTCACCGGACCCGCCCGACGCGATGCTCGCCGAATACCTGCCGATCTTGATTTTCCTAGCAGTGGCCGGCGCCCTCGGTGTCCTGCTGCTGGTGCTCGGCTACCTGTTCGCGCCGCGCAAACCCGACGCGGAGAAGCTGTCGCCTTACGAGTGCGGCTTCGAGGCGTTCGAAGATACGCGCATGAAGTTCGACGTACGTTACTACCTCGTCGCGATCCTGTTCATCGTCTTCGATCTCGAGATCGCATTCCTGTTCCCGTGGGCCGTGGCGCTCGACGCCGTCGGCATGGTCGCGCTCGCGGCCATGGGCGTGTTCCTGCTCGTGCTCGTGGTCGGGTTCGTCTACGAGTGGAAGAAAGGGGCGCTCGAATGGGACTAGAGGCACCGAGCAGCAGCGACGCGCCCGACCGCGGCGTGTTCACGACTTCGGTCGACGCGCTCATGAACTGGGCACGCACCGGCTCGATGTGGCCGGTGACCTTCGGCCTCGCCTGCTGCGCGGTCGAGATGATGCATGCGGGCGCTGCGCGCTACGACCTCGACCGGTTCGGCATCGTGTTCCGCCCGAGCCCGCGCCAGTCCGACGTCATGATCGTGGCCGGCACGCTGGTCAACAAGATGGCGCCCGCGCTGCGCAAGGTGTACGACCAGATGCCGGAGCCGCGCTGGGTCATCTCGATGGGGTCGTGCGCGAACGGCGGCGGTTATTACCACTACTCGTACGCCGTCGTGCGTGGCTGCGACCGCATCGTGCCGGTCGACATCTACGTGCCGGGGTGCCCGCCGTCTGCCGAAGCCCTGCTGTACGGGTTGATCCAACTGCAGAAGAAGATCCAACGCACGCAGACGATTGCGCGCTGAGCACCGACCGCTGGCAGGACTCATGAACCAGGCGTTGGAAGCACTCGCCGAGCAGATCTCGGCCCGGTTTGGCGACGCGGTCGTCCGCGCGCCGTCGCGCTGCGGCGAGCTCACGTTCGAACTGGCGTCCGGGGCGCTCGTCGAGGTGTGCACTGCGCTGCGCGACGACCCGGAGTGGAGCTTCGAGCAACTCAGCGACCTGTGCGGCGTCGACTACCTGCACTACGGGCGTACCGAGTGGAATACCGAGACCGCCACGTTTCGCGGCTTCAGCCGCGGCGTGCATCGCGGCACGGCCGGGGCGCTCGCGCTCGAGCGCGGCGAAGCACCGGCACAGGCGTTGGCGCTCGATGCCCTCGCCCGGCCTGCGGCCGACAGCGCCCAGCACGCCGGGAGCGGTGACGAGTCGGCGGGGGAGGGCGACAGCAGACGCTTCGCGGTCGTCTATCACCTGCTCTCGCTCCGCCACAACCGTCGCCTGCGCCTGCGTGCGTGGTGCGCGCCCGGCGAGCCGCCGGTGATCGATTCGGTCGTGTCGATCTGGAAGGGCGCCGACTGGTTCGAACGCGAGGCATTCGACCTGTACGGCATCCTGTTCCGCGGCCACCCGGACCTGCGCCGCATCCTCACCGACTACGGCTTCCTCGGCCATCCGTTCCGCAAGGATTTCCCGCTGAGCGGCAACGTCGAGGTCCGCTACGACCCGACCAAGAGACGCGTCGTCTACGAACCCGTCAGCATCGAGCCCCGCACGCTGGTGCCGCGCGTGATCCGCGAAGACAACCGCTATGCGCCGGCGCTCAAGGACGCTCCGCGCAATGGCTGAGATCCGCAGCTACACGATGAACTTCGGCCCGCAGCACCCGGCTGCGCACGGCGTGCTGCGTCTCGTGCTCGAGATGGACGGCGAAGTCGTGAAGAAGGCCGACCCGCACATCGGGCTGCTGCATCGCGCGACCGAGAAGCTGGCCGAGTCGAAACCGTACAACCAGTCGATCGGCTACATGGACCGGCTCGACTACGTCTCGATGATGTGCAACGAGCACGCGTACGTGCGCGCGATCGAGAAACTGCTCGGCATCGAGCCGCCGCTCCGGGCGCAGTACATCCGCACGATGTTCGACGAGATCACGCGCATCCTGAACCACCTGATGTGGCTCGGCGCGCACGGCCTCGACATCGGCGCGATGACGATGTTCCTGTACTGCTTCCGCGAGCGCGAGGACCTCATGGACTGCTACGAGGCGGTCTCCGGCACCCGGATGCACGCGACGTACTACCGCCCGGGCGGCGTGTACCGTGACCTGCCGGATACGATGCCGCGGTACGCGCCGTCGCGGTTCCGGAGCCGCAAGGAGATCGACCGCCTCAACGAGGCGCGTGCCGGCTCGTTGCTCGACTTCATCGAGGATTTCACCGAGCGGTTCCCGAAGGCGGTCGACGAGTACGAGACGCTGCTGACCGACAACCGCATCTGGAAGCAGCGCACGGTCAACATTGGCGTGGTCTCGCCCGAGCGCGCCATGAACCTGGGGTTCACGGGCCCCGTGCTGCGCGGCTCCGGCATTGCCTGGGACCTGCGCAAGAAGCAGCCGTACGCCGTCTACGACAGGATGGACTTCGACATCCCCGTCGGCGTCAACGGCGACTGCTACGACCGCTACCTCGTGCGCGTCGAGGAACTGCGACAGTCGAACCGCATCGTCCGGCAGTGCGTCGACTGGCTGCGGGCCAACCCCGGCCCCGTGATGGTCGACGACCACAAGATCACGCCGCCGACCCGCGAGCAGATGAAGGGCGACATGGAATCGCTGATCCACCACTTCAAGCTGTTCACCGAGGGTTACTGCGTGCCCGAAGGCGAGGCGTACGCAGCGGTCGAGGCGCCGAAGGGCGAGTTCGGCATCTACCTGGTCTCGGACGGCGCCAACAAGCCCTATCGCGTGAAGTGTCGTGCGCCGGGGTTCCCGCACCTCGCCGCGCTCGAGGAAATGACGACGGGTCACATGCTGGCCGACGTGGTCGCAGTGATCGGCACGCTGGACATCGTGTTCGGAGAGATCGATCGATGAGCGAAGCGCATCCGCACGTGACTGGCGAGGCGCTCTCCGCGCACGTGCGCGAGGAGATCGACCACTGGCTCGCCAAGTTTCCGGCCGACCGCTCGCGCTCGGCCGTGATCTCCGCGCTGCACGCGGTCATGCACGAGAAGGGCCACCTGCCGACCGAATCGATGGACGCCGTGGCCGCGTACCTCGGCATCCCGCCGATCCAGGTGTACGAGGCCGCGACGTTCTACTCGATGTTCGAGACGCAACCGACCGGCCGTCACCACATTTCGGTCTGCACGAACATCTCGTGCATGCTCTGCGGCGGCGAATCGATCCTCGAGCACATCCAGCGCCGGCTCGGCATCGAGGTCGGCGAGAGCACGCCGGACGGGCGCTTCTACCTCAAGCAGGAGGAGGAGTGCCTCGCGGCCTGCAACGGCGCGCCGATGATGATGGTGAACCACGTGTACTTCGAGAACCTGACGCCCGAGAAGGTCGACCGGATTCTCGACGACCACAAGTAACGCACAGCCCGTTTCGCGCAGGAGCCCCCTCGTGGCCGACTGGACCGATCGCATGAACCTCGTCTGCTTCGAGCCGCTCAAGTACGAGCGGCCGTGGGAGCTCGAGACGTACGCGAAGATCGGCGGCTACGAGGCGTGGCGGAAGATCCTCGCCGAGAAGCCGGCGCGCGAGCAGGTCATCGAGTCCGTGAAATCCTCCGGCTTGCGCGGCCGTGGCGGCGCCGGCTTCCCGACCGGTCTCAAGTGGTCGTTCATGCCGCGAAACTCCCCGGTGCAGAAGTACATGGTCTGCAACTCGGACGAGTCCGAGCCCGGCACCTGCCACGACCGCGACATCCTGCGCTACAACCCGCACGCGCTGATCGAGGGCATGGCGATCGGCGGCTACGCGACCAATTCGACCGTGGGATACAACTACATCCGCGGCGAGTTCATGGCGGAGCCGATCCCGCGCTTCGAGGCGGCGCTCCAGGAGGCCTACGCGGCCGGCCTGCTCGGCAGGAACATCCAGGGCTCGGGAGTCGACTTCGACCTCTACACCTTCATGGGGGCGGGCGCCTACATCTGCGGCGAGGAGACTGCGCTGCTGGAATCGCTGGAAGGCAAGCAGGGGCGGCCGCGTTTCAAGCCGCCGTTCCCGGCCAATTTCGGCCTCTACGGCAAGCCCACCACGATCAACAACGCGCAGAGTTATGCCTCGGTGCCGACGATCCTGCGCAAGGGCCCGGAATGGTTCGCAGGTCTCGGACCGCCGAACTCGGGCGGCACCGTGATCTTCTCCGTCTCCGGTCACGTCGCCAGGCCCGGCAACTTCGAGTTGCCGCTCGGCATTCCGTTCCCCGAGCTGCTCGAGATCTCGGGCGGCATGCGGGGCGGGCGCCAGCTCAAAGCCGTGATCCCGGGCGGGTCTTCGGTGCCCGTGCTGCCCGCCGAGAAGATCATGGCCGCCAACATGGACTACGACTCGCTCAAGAAGGCGGGGTCGTCGCTGGGTTCGGCCGCCGTGATCGTGATGGACGAGACGACCTGCATGGTCAAGGTGCTCGAGCGCCTCTCGCGGTTCTATTACGCCGAGTCCTGCGGCCAGTGCACGCCGTGCCGCGAAGGCACCGGCTGGCTCAATCGCACGCTGCGGCGGATCCTGGCGGGCGAGGGGCGCCAGGCCGACATCGACATGCTGGTCGACGTCGCCAACAAGATCGAGGGCCACACGATCTGCGCGCTGGGCGATGCCGCGGCGTGGCCCGTGCAGAGCTTCATCCGTCATTTCCGGCACGAGTTCGAGTACTACGTCGAGCACGGCCACAGCATCGTCGGGGCGCGCAAGACCGCGGCCTGAGCCACGAGCACCATGAGCGAAGAGCTGGTCAACATCGAAGTCGACGGCGTGCCGATGAAGGCGCGCAAGAACGCCATGATCATCCAGGTCACGGACGAGCACGGCGCGTACATCCCGCGTTTCTGCTACCACGACAAGCTCAGCATCGCGGCCAACTGCCGGATGTGCCTGGTCGAGGTCGAGAAGGCGCCGAAGCCGATGCCTGCCTGCGCGACGCCGGTCGCCGAGGGCATGAAGATCTTCACGAAGTCGCCCAAGGCGATCTCGGCGCAGAAGGCGACGATGGAGTTCCTGCTGATCAACCACCCGCTCGATTGCCCGATCTGCGACCAGGGCGGGGAGTGCGAGCTGCAGGACCTCGCCATGGGGTTCGGCCGCGACGTCTCGCGCTACAGCGAGCGCAAGCGCGTGTTCAAGGACCAGAACCTCGGCCCGCTCGTCTCGACCGACATGACGCGCTGCATCCACTGCACGCGCTGCGTGCGTTTTGGCCAGGAAATCGCCGGCGCCCCGGCGCTCGGCACGATCGGCCGCGGCGAGATGACGCAGATCTCGACGTTCATCGAGCAGAACATCGAGCACGAGCTGTCCGCGAACATCGTCGACCTGTGTCCCGTCGGCGCACTGAACAACAAGCCGTACCGGTATCGGGCGCGTGCCTGGGAGATGACGCAGGCACCGCTCGTGTCGCCGCACGACTGCGTCGGCACGAACCTGCACGGCCACGTGCTGCGCGGGCGCCTGATGCGCGTCGTGCCGCGGGCGAACGACGCGATCAACGAGACCTGGATCGCGGACCGCGACCGTTTCAGCTACGAAGGCTTCTATGCGCCCGATCGCGCGTCGAAGCCGATGGTCAAGGACGCCGGCACGTGGCGCGAGGTCGACTGGGAGACGGCGCTCGAGACTGCCGCGAAAGGCCTGCAGCAGGTCGTGCGCGAGGTGGGCCCGGCACAGCTCGGGGTCCTCGCCTCGCCGATCAGCACGCTGGAGGAACTCGCGCTGACGGCGAAGGTCGCGCGCGGCCTCGGCACACAGAACGTGGACCACCGGTTGCGCCGCGTCGATTTCCGCGACCAGGCCAACGACCCGGTGGCGCCGATGCTCGGTTGCCCGATCGCCGAGCTCGAACAGGCCGCGGGCGTGCTCGTGGTCGGCTGCGACGTGCGCAAGGAAGTGCCGCTGATCGCGCACCGGATTCGACAGGGCGCGGTCCGCCGTGGCGCCAAGGTAGCGTTCATCAATCCCCGGCCGCTCGACTTGCGGTTCCCGGTCGTGGCCCAGCTCACGAGCAACGGCTACGGCATGGCGCAGCATGTTGCGGCGGTGCTGCTCGCGGCGCTGCGCGCAGCGGGTAAACCCGCGCCGTCCACGGTCGCGGCGTCGCTCGAAGGCATCACGCCGGCGTCGCACCACGAAGCGGTGGCGTCCGCGCTCGGCTCCGGTGAACTCAAGGTCGTGCTGCTCGGCGCACTCGCGCAGCGACACGTCGCGTATGCCGAGATCCGTTCGCTGGCCCAGGCGCTCGCGGCCGTCACGGGCGCGAGGCTCGGCTACCTGCCCGAAGGCGGCAACGGTGTCGGCGCCGCGCTGGCGGGCGTGCTGCCGCATCGCACTGCCGGCGGCCGGCCCGTCCCGAATCCTGGACTCAACGCGACCGAAATGCTCGCGGCGCGACTCAAGGCTTACGTGCTCGTGGGCGGTATCGAAAGTGACGACGTAGCGCCGGGAGTGACCACCGAGGCGTCGCTCAAGGGCGCCGACTGCGTCGTCGCGATCACGCCGTACGCCAGCGAGGAGATCCTGTCGGTCGCGAGCGTGATCCTGCCGAGCGCCGTGTTCGCCGAGACGTCGGGCACCTGGATCAACGTGGAAGGGCGCTGGCAGAGCGTGACCGGCGCCGCGCGTCCGGCCGGCGAGGCGCGTCCCGCGTGGAAGATCCTGCGCGTGCTCGGCAACCTGCTGGGCCTGGCCGGCTTCGACTACTCGAGCTCCGAAGAAGTCCGCGACGAGCTGCAGCGTGAACTCGCGGGCTACGCCGGGGGCATCGCGGCGGCGGCCCCGTTCTCCCCGGGACGTCTCGCCTCGATGGACGTGACACGCGAGGTGGGCATCTACCAGGTCGACGCCGTCGTGCGGCGTTCGGCACCGCTGCAGGCGACGGCGGACGGACGGGCGACCGCCGCGCCGCGGGGTGGCAGCGCATGATCGACTCGATGGTCTCGCTGTGGACGGCGCAGCCCGACTGGTTGCGCACGACGGTCGTCACGGTCGGGCAGATCCTCGCCATCACGATCACCGTGATCCTGTGCGTCGCATACCTGACGCTCGCCGAGCGCAAGGTCATCGGCTACATGCAGGTGCGGATCGGCCCGAATCGCGTGGGACCGTACGGCCTGCTGCAGCCGTTCGCCGACGTGATCAAGCTGCTGCTCAAGGAAGTCGTGATCCCGGCGCGTTCGAACCGCTTCCGGTTCGTGGTCGCGCCGCTGCTCACGCTGACACCGGCGTTCGCGGCGTGGGCCGTGATGTCGCTCTGGCCGGGCTTCTCGGTCGCCGACGTCGACGCGGGCGTGCTCTACATTCTCGCCCTCGCGGGCTTCGGCGCGTACGGCATCATCCTCGCCGGCTGGGCCGCGAACTCCAAGTACGCCTTCCTCGGCGCGATGCGCTCGGCCGCTCAGATCGTCGCGTACGAAATCGCCATGGGTTTCGCGCTCGTCGGCGTCGTGATGGCGGCCGGTTCGCTGAACCTCGGCAAGATCGTCACGGCGCAGTCGGGCGGGCCGCTGAGCTGGTACTGGTTCTGGCTCGCGCCGCTGCTGGTCGTCTATTTCATCTCGGGCGTGGCGGAAACGAACCGCGCGCCGTTCGACGTCGCGGAGGGCGAGTCGGAGATCGTTGCCGGGTTCCACGTCGAGTACTCGGGCATCGCATTCGCGCTGTTCTTCCTCGCCGAGTACGCGAACATGATCCTGATCGCGGCGCTCGCGGCGACGTTCTTCCTCGGCGGCTGGCTGTCGCCGTTCGAGGGCTACCCGCTGCTCGGCGAGGTCGCCTGGCTCGCGGCACCGGGCCTGCACTGGCTGGTGCTCAAGATGGGGTTCTTCCTGTTCTGCTTCCTGTGGTTCCGTGCGACGTTCCCGCGCTATCGCTACGACCAGATCATGCGGCTCGGCTGGAAGGTGTTCATCCCGGTCACGCTGGTGTGGCTGTGCGTGGAGGCGGTGCTGTGGATCTACAAGGTCGGCC
This sequence comes from Steroidobacteraceae bacterium, assembly GCA_036377475.1. Classification (GTDB taxonomy): domain Bacteria; phylum Pseudomonadota; class Gammaproteobacteria; order Steroidobacterales; family Steroidobacteraceae; genus RPQJ01. The sequence goes on from DASUYI010000439.1 coordinate 12,443, forward strand.
CCTGGGCCGCGTGAGGTAGCGGGCACGTGCGCAGCTTCTTCAAGACCTTCTTCCTCTGGGAACTGCTGCAGGGCTTGCGCGTGACCCTGCGCGCGTTCTTCGCACCGAAGTTCACGGTGCATTACCCCGAGGAGAAGACGCCGCAGTCGTTCCGCTACCGCGGCATCCACGCGCTGCGTCGCTATCCGAACGGCCAGGAGCGCTGCATCGCCTGCAAGCTCTGCGAGGCGGTGTGCCCGGCGCTCGCGATCACGATCGAGTCGGACGTGGGCGCCGACGGCACGCGTCGCACGACGCGCTACGACATCGACCTGTTCAAGTGCATCTACTGCGGTTTCTGCGAGGAAGCCTGCCCGGTCGATGCGATCGTGGAGACGCGCATCCACGAGTACCACATGGAGAACCGCGGCGAGAACATCATGACCAAGGACAAGCTGCTCGCGATCGGCGAGCGCTACGAGGCCATGATCGCGGCCGACAAGGCCGCGGACGCGCGGTACCGCTGACCGAGGCGCCCACCGATGATCGTCAACGTCCTCTTCTACGTGTTCGGCGCGATCCTGGTCGCGACCGCACTGGGCGTCATCACCGCACGCAACCCGGTGCACTGTGCGCTGTTCCTGGTCGCGGCGTTCCTGAACAGCGCGGTGATCTGGCTGCTGCTCGAGGCGGAGTTCCTCGCCGTCACGCTGGTCGTCGTCTACGTCGGTGCGGTCATGGTGCTGTGGCTGTTCGTCGTCATGATGATGGACGTCGACCTCGCCAAGCTCCGGCAGGGGTTCACGCGCTATGCACCGCTCGGGGCGCTGATCGCGCTGATCGTGGTCGCGCAGATCGGCGTCGTCGTCTACGTGAAGCAGCTCGGGCTCAACACCTCGGCGGCGGCCCCCGTGCCGAAGCCGCAGGGCTACTCGAACACGCTCGAACTGGGCAGGCTGCTCTACACGCAGTACCTGTACCCGTTCGAAGTGGCCGCCGTGATCCTGCTGGTCGCGATTGTCGCCGCGATCACGCTGACCATGCGACGGCGGGAAGGGCAGAAGCTGCAGGACATCTCGAGGCAGGTGGCCGTGCGCGCGAAGGACCGCGTCCGCGTCGTCAAGATGGACGCGGAGGTGGACCGGTGATCCCGCTGTCCCACGTGCTGCTGCTGTCGGGCATCCTGTTCAGCCTGAGCGTCGCGGGCATCTTCCTGAACCGGAAGAACGTCCTGCTGCTGCTCATGTGCATCGAGCTGATGCTGCTCTCGGTCAACTTCAACTTCATCGCGTTCTCCCACCACCTGGGCGACCTGGCCGGACAGGTGTTCGTGTTCTTCATCCTGACCGTCGCGGCCGCCGAGTCCGCGATCGGACTCGCGATCCTGGTGGTGCTGTTCCGCCAGCGCAACAGCATCAACGTCGAAGACCTCGACGCGATGAGGGGCTGAGCCGTGGAACAGACGCTGCTCCTCATCGTCCTGGCGCCGCTCGCCGCCTCGATCGTCGCGGGCCTGCTCGGCAGGTGGGTCGGGCGCGTCGGCGCC
>DASUYI010000440.1:0-4785 GCA_036377475.1 Steroidobacteraceae bacterium
ATCGTGACGTCGCCGCTCACGGTCCGGCACTCGACGTCCTCGCCGCTCGCCTCCGTGCGGACGTCGCCGCTCACGGCCTGCAGCCGCTGCGCACCGCGCACGCCCTGCACGATGACGTCGGCGCTCACGGTATTGACGGACAGGACGCTGCCCGCCGGCACCTTCACGATCAGGTCGGTGTCGTCGACGTTGTACGATCGCTTCGGCACGACCACCTTCACGCGCGTGAGCTTGTCGGCCTTCGTGAACTCGAGCGTCTCGGTACCGTCGCCCAGTTCGCCCGTCACCGCGACCTCGTTGCGGTCCCAGCCGGTCACGGTCACGCTGCCCGCGACGTTCGACACTTCGACCGTCCCGTTCGGATCCGCGCTCGTGCGCTTGTTGATCGGCTCGCCGGCAGCGGCGATGCCCGGCAACGCCGCCAGCAGCGCGATCGCGCACGTCGTCGTCGCGCGGAGCGGTCGCCGGGGCATCGATGTCACGTCACGAGTCATAACTGCATCCTCTCCGAGTCCGCTTTCCCGTCGGCCGTGCCGGCCAGGGCGTTGGTCAGCTGGTTCACGTTCGCGAGCACCGCGAGCTCGTCCTGGTACGTCTTCAACAGCAATTCCTCGAGCAGCGGATCCCCGGGTTGCTCGGCGAGCGCCGCGTTGATCTGCTCGGCCGCGCGGCGCATCTCGGCGAGGTTCACCTCGAGCTTCGCGCGAGTCGACGACGGCAGGTTCGCCATGCGCGTCTCGAGCACCGTCGTGAGCAGCCGGCGCGCCGCGAGATACTCGGGGTCGAGTTTCGCCCCCGGCCCGAAGGCCGCCGGCATCGCCATGGCGCCCGACGTCCCGGCCGGGGCCGGCGCCACCCTGGTCGCGGCCGCCATGGTGCCGTCGCCCCGCTCGTTGTCCAGCAACGTTGCGGTGAGCAGCGACGATCCTGCGACGAGCAACACCGCCGCCGCGGCCTGCCAGAGCCACGCCGGGCGCCGTCGCAACGCCCCCTGCCCGCCCCGCGGCTCGAGCTGGGCCGCGATGCCCGGCCACAGGTCGCGTCCGGGTTCGATCGTCGTGCGCGACAGCCCACGCAGCTCCGCGTCGAGCCGCCCGTCGTCTTCGCGCCCCTCAGTGTCCGTCATCGTGCGTCTCCGGTGCCTCGAGCCGCGCTCCCAGCAGCGCGCGGGCCCGATGCAGCTGCGCCTTGCAGGTGCCGACCGCGATGCCGAGCATCCCGGCGGCCTCCTCGTGCGTGTGGCCGTACACGCCCACCAGCACCAGCACCTGCCGGGCGCCAGGCGGCAGGCTCGCGATCGCCGACTCGAGGTCGCGACTGCGGCCGGGGTCCGATGCGGCATGGTCCGCCATCACGTCGGCCACCTCGCGCTCGACCGAGTCCTCGCTGCCCAACGTCTCGCGACGCCGCCGTGCGTGCTGCAGCACGGCGTTCACGGCGATCCTGTGCAGCCACGTGCCGAACGCGCTGCGCGTCTCGAAGCGCGGCAGGTGACGCCAGGCCTGCACGAACGCCTCCTGCGTGCAATCCTCGGCCGTGGCGGCATGCCCCGTCATGCGCAGGCACAGCGCGTGAATGCGCGCGACGTGCCGACGGTAGAGGGCCTCGAACGCCGGCGTGGAGCCGTCCACGGCAGCCGCGACGAGCCGACGTTCCTCGGCCACATCCCGCGCACGCTGCAGTTCATCGACGACCTCCTCGCCCTTCGGCAAGACCCACCTCGCATGCCCGTTCGCACCCCGCGTCCGGCTGGGGCATCCTACACAGGCCGCCAGCCGGCTCGCGCATTGCCCTCGCAGGTACAGATGCGCCGGCGGTGCAAAAGGTTTGACTACCCCGGAGCAACCCATGCCAGACGCCGTCCGCGTGGAACGGGCCGGTCCCGTCGCCACGGTGATCCTCGACCGACCCGCCGTGCGCAATGCGGTCGACCCGGCCACCGCCGCCGATCTCGCGGCCGCGTTCACGACGCTGAATGCCGAGGCCGATACTCACGCGATCGTGCTCTGGGGCGCCGGCGGGACGTTCTGCGCGGGCGCGGACCTGCAGGCGGTCGCGCAGGGCTGGGAGCCGACACGACTCCGGCCGCCCGACGGCTCGCCGCACGACGCGTTCGGTCCGATGGGCCCGACGCGCATGGAACTCGACAAGCCCGTGATCGCGGCCGTGGCGGGCCACGCCGTGGCGGGTGGGCTCGAACTCGCGCTCTGGTGCGACCTGCGGGTGGCGGAAGCGGATGCGGCGTTCGGGGTCTTCTGCCGCCGGTGGGGAGTGCCGCTGATCGACGGCGGCACGGTGCGACTGCCGCGCATCGTCGGGGCCGGCCGCGCCATGGACATGATCCTCACCGGTCGCGCCGTGGGCGCGGAGGAAGCACTGTCGATCGGGCTCGTCAACCGCGTCGTGCCGCGCGGGTCCTCGCGCGCGGCCGCCGAGCAGCTGGCGCGCGAAATTGCCGCGTTCCCGCAGGGCTGCCTGCGTGCCGACCGCGCGTCTGCGCTCGCGCAGTGGAGCCTGCCCGCCGGCGCGGCGCTGGCGCGGGAATTCGAGGGCGGGTTCGAGGTGCTGCGCAGCGGCGAGTCCGCGCGTGGCGCGGCGCGGTTCGTCGCGGGTGCAGGCCGCGGCGGAACCGGCGTCTAACCGCGCGGGTCCAGTGCCCCGCGACCGGCCGCGGCGGCTGCGGAACCCTGCCCGGGCACCGGACACCCGCTCACTGCTTGCCTTGCAGGTAGTCGAGCGCCAGCGCGGTCAGGGTCCGCACTCCCAAAGGCAGCGAACCCTCGTCGAGGTAGAACTTGGGCGAATGATTGCTCGGCGCAGCCTCGGCGTCCTGGCCCTGTGGGGTCGAGCCGACGAAATAAAAGAACGACGGCACCTGCTGCCCGTAATAGGCAAAGTCCTCGGAGACGGTCAGGTACGGCATCACCTCGACGTGATCCTTGCCCGCGATACGCTCGAGCGTCGCCACCGCACGCTGCGTCAGCGCGGCCTCGTTCACGACCACGGGATTCGGATCGGGGCCGAGTTCGAACGTGGCAGTCGCGCCCGCCGCAGTGGCCGTGTCCGTCGCGATCCGCTTGATGCTCTCGATCACCTGCTCGCGCACCTGCGGGTCGAACGTCCGGAACGTGCCCTGCATCTCGACCGAGTCGGGAATGATGTTGAAGCGGATGCCGCCCTTGATCGCGCCGACCGAGACGATGGCCGGGTACTGCGCGATGTCGACCTGCCGCGCCACGATCGTCTGCAATGCCGTCACGATCTGCGAGGCGGTCACGATCGGGTCGACGCCGCCCCACGGCCGCGCGCCGTGCGTCTGCCGGCCCGAGACCACGATGCGGAAGCGGTCGGACGCGGCCATCAGCGGCCCCGACCGATAGCCGACATGGCCGACGTTGAGCGTCGAATACACGTGGAGGCCGAACATCGCCTCCGGCTTGAGGGTGGCGAAGAGACCTTCGTCGAGCATCAGGCTGGCGCCACCGCGCTCGCCCTCGGGGGCACCCTCTTCGGCCGGCTGAAATACGAACATGACCGTGCCCGGCAACTCGTCGCGCATGCCGGCCATGATCCTCGCGGTGCCGAGCAGGATCGCGGTGTGCGCGTCGTGGCCGCAGGCGTGCATCACGCCGGTCTTCTCGCCGCGGTACTCCGCTGTCGCGAGCGACTTGAACGGCACCTCCACCTGCTCGGTGACGGGCAGCGCGTCCATGTCGGCGCGCAGTGCGATCGTCGGTCCCGGCCGGCCGCCCTTGAGCACGGCGACGACACCGGTGTGGGCGATCCCGGTCTTCACCTCGAGACCCATCTTGCGCAGCGCTTCCGCGACGACTTTCGAGGTGCGCACTTCGCGGTTGCTGAGTTCGGGGTTCTGGTGGAAGTCGCGGCGCCAGGCCACGACCTGCGGCGCCACCGACTTCGTCGCCGCCTCGATTGCCGCGTCATCGATCGCGGCGGTCGCGGGCGCCGACGCGAGCAGCGCGAACGACACGAACAGGGTGAGACGCAGCGGCTGGATCATGACGTGTGGACCGTTGGCACGCGAACAGGCGGCGCAGCATACTGCAGCCACCGCATCGACAGCGAGACGCCAAATGAGCAAGCCACGGAAGTCGGTCGCGGTCGTCGCTGCATCGAGCCTGCTCTGCATGACCACCGCGCCCACCTCGTCCACGTTCGCCCAGGCCGCGCCGGCCCCGCTCGGCCAGGCCGTGTCGCCGAGCGTGCCACGGTCGCTCTCGAAGACGCAGAAGCCGCCGCTGCACGGGCAGCGCTGGATGGCGATCACCGGCAAGCCGCTCGCGGCCACCGCCGGCGCAATGATGTTCCAGCGCGGCGGCAACGCGGTCGACGCGGCCTGCGCGATGATCGCGGCCACCTCGACGATGTGGGACGTGCTGAGCTGGGGCGGTGAGACCCAGGCGCTGATCTACGACCCGCGCACCAAGAAAGTCGTCGCGATCAACGGGCTCGGCGTGGCGCCGAGCGGGGCCACGGCCGAGTTCTATCGCAGCAAGGGCTACCGGTACCCGCCCGCGCACGGGCCGCTCGCCGCGGTGACGCCGGGCACCCCGGGCGGGTTGATGCTGATGCTGCAGGACTACGGCAAGCTCTCGCTCGCCGAGGTGCTGCAACCGGCGATCGACCTGGCCGACGGCTACCCGATCGACGCCGAGACTGCCGACAACATCGAGCGCTGGAAGGACAAGCTCGCGGAATGGCCCTGGTCGAAGCAGGTGATGCTGCCGCACTTCGGGCAGCCGCGCGCGGCGCCGCGCGCGGGCG
>DASUYI010000441.1:0-4375 GCA_036377475.1 Steroidobacteraceae bacterium
GGCACGTATTCGATGGCGACGGCGGCGTCGCTGCCGTCGGCCGCCGCACCACCGCCCATCGGCTCGGTGCTCGCGACGGTGGCGGTGGCGCGCGCCGTGGCCGCGATGGCATCGGCCTTCGCCCGTTCGGCCACCGCGCGGGTCTCGACCAGTTCGCGCGCGAGCCGCTCGTTGGTCATGGCGGTCTGCCACATCATGTAGCCGAGCACGACGGTCGGCACGACCGCGAGCAATGCCGTCATCACGACCGGCCACCACTGCCGTGGCGGCGGCGGTGCGATCAGCGATTCTGGCGAAGGCGGCGGGGGAATCTTCGCGATGCCGTCGCGCAGCTCGCCGCCCATGCGTCGGGCGAAGGCCTCGAACGTCGCGAGCATGAAGCGGCGCTGCTCGCCCAACTGGTCCTTCACCAGCTGCTGCATCGACTGCCGCAGCCCGGCCTGCAGCTCCTGCGCGACCGCCGGCGTGAACGACAGCGCCGGCGCATTTTCGCCCGGCGCTGGCAAGCCGAGGGGGGCCACGGGCGGACGCGTGCCGGTGGCGGTCGGATCGGCCGCCTCGCCCTGCCCGGCCGCGAGCGCCGCGGCGGTCGACGCTTCGTGCCCGTTGCCGCTGTCGGCGGCGTAGGCGGCGGCGGCGGGGCCTGGAAACAGCGCGCTGCGCTGCGTACGCCGGTCCGGCAGCAGGTGCAGCTGATAGAGGATGCGCGAGACGTCGACCGGCCGGACCGTCTTCGGCAACACGCCCACGGCGCCGAGCGCTCGGGCCTGGCTCACGTACAGCTCGCCTTCCTGCGAGGTGTACATCATGAGCGGGATCGTGGCGGTGAGCGCGTCGGCCTTGATCGCCTGCACCGCCTGGAACCCGTCCATGCCGGGCATCAGGTGGTCCATGAAGATCACGTCGGGCCGGATGCGCTGCAGGTATTCGAGGGCTTGCTCGGCCGACTCCGCGGTGTCCACCGTCAGGCCGTGCTGTTCGAGCATCCGGCTCAGGATGACCCTGGCCGAACGCGAGTCGTCGACGATCAGGGCGCGCTTGCCCGTGGTCATTCCCGGAATCCCTTTTGGAGACGCTGCGACGGGCGCCATGTGTACCGGCTTTCTACCTTGAAAGCCGATGGAAGCCAATCCCGGCTATTGGAAGTCGCCCACGCGGGAGCCGGGGGTATGCTTTGGCCATCGGGAAAGACCAGGACCAAGGAACAATTTCCATGCCCTACTCCACCCAGGACATCAGGAACATCGCCCTCGTGGGCCAGGCAGGCGCGGGCAAGACGCTGCTGGCCGAAGCCTTGCTCGCGCAGTCCGGAGCGATCCGCACCAAGGGTTCGCTCGCCCGCGGCACGACGGTCTGTGATTTCGATCCGCAGGAGAAAACCCTGCTGCATTCGCTCGACGCAGCGATCTGCGGCTTCGAGACGCAGGGCAAGCGCGTCAACGTGATCGACACGCCCGGGTATCCGGATTTCATGGGACGCACCTTGAGTGCGCTCGAGGCGGTCGAGACGGCGGTGATCGTCGTGAGCGCCGTCAACGGCGTCGAGACGATGACCGAGCGCATGATGGACTTCGCGAAGCAGCGCGGGCTCTGCCGCCTGATTGTGGTCAACAAGATCGACAGCCGCGAGGCGCGCACGCGGGAAGTGCTCGACGAGATTCGCGAGAATTTCGGCCGGGCGTGCCTGCCGCTCAACCTGCCGGCCGACGGGGGCGCGTCGGTCGTCGACTGTTTCTTCCGGCCCGACGGCCAGCCTACCGATTTCTCGTCGTGCAGCGAAGCGCACACGCAGATCATCGACCAGGTCGTCGAGGTTGATGAGGAACTGATGGCGGTGTACCTCGAGCAAGGCGAGGAACTCAGCCCCGATCAGTTGCACGACCCGTTCGAGAAGGCGCTGCGCGAGGACCACCTCGTGCCGATCTGCTTCTGCTCCGCCGAAACCGGGGCCGGCATTCCCGAGTTGCTCGAAGTGCTCGCGCGGCTCGCGCCGAACCCGGCCGAGGGCAACCCGCCGCCGTTCCTGAAAGGCGAAGGGGAGTCGGCCGAGCGCGTCCAGGTGAGCCCGGACCCGTCGAAGCACGTGATCGCGCACGTCTTCAAGGTCACGATCGATCCGTTCGTCGGCAAGCTCGGCATCTTCCGGGTGCACCAGGGCACGGTGAAGGCCGGTGCGCAGTTGCTGGTCGGCGACGCCCGCAAGCCGGTGAAGCTCGCGCACATCTACCAGCTGCAGGGCAAGGACCACGTCGAGATCCAGCAGGGCGTGCCCGGGGACATCTGCGCCGTGCCCAAGATCGACGAGATCTTCTTCGACGCCGTGCTGCACGATTCGCACGACGAGGATCACTACCACCTGAAGTCGGTGACCTTCCCGCCCGCCATGCTCGGCCTCGCGATCCGCAGCGAAAAGCGCGGCGACGAACAGAAGCTCTCGGAAGGCCTGCATCGACTGACGGCCGAGGATCCGTGCGTGCGCGTCGAGCATCATGTCGCGCAGAATGAAACCGTGCTGTACGGACTCGGCGACCTGCACCTGCGCGTGATGCTGCAGAAACTGACCGAGCGATTCGGCGTCGCGGTGAAGACCAGCCCGCCGAGCGTGCCGTACCGCGAGACGATCACGCGGCCGGCCGAGGGTCATTGTCGTCACAAGAAGCAGACGGGCGGCGCCGGCCAGTTCGGCGAGGTGTACCTGCGCATCGAGCCGCTCGCGCGCGGCGCGGGCTTCGAATTCGTCGACGACGTGGTCGGTGGTGCGATCCCGGGACAGTTCATCCCGGCCGTGGAAAAAGGCGTCCGACAGGTGCTCACCGAGGGCGCCATCGCGGGCTTCGAACTCCAGGACGTGCGCGTCAGCGTCTACGACGGCAAGCACCACGCCGTGGACTCGAAGGAAGTCGCGTTCGTCTCGGCGGGTCGCAAGGCCTTCGTCGAGGCGATCCGGAGCGCGGGCCCGATCGTGCTCGAGCCGATCGTGCGCGTGGCGATCAGCACGCCGGCCGCCGCGATCGGCGACGTGACCAGCGACCTGGCGACCCGTCGCGCGCGCATCAACGGGCAGGACTCGCTCGCCGGCGGTCGCGCCGAGATCACGGCGCTCGTGCCGCTCGCTGAACTGCAGGACTACCTGTCACGGCTCAAGGCGCTGACCGGTGGCGAGGGCACCTACACGATGGACCTGAGCCACTACGACCCGGTGCCGCCGCGCAAACAGCAGGAACTCGTCGCGGCCTTCAAGCCGCACGAGGAGGCGGAGTAGCGCACCCACGGCCCGCCTGCGACGAACGCGGTGCGGGCCGTGTCCTTCATGCTTAAGCTCCCGCGGTCGATCCGTAGCCGTAGACCGGGTCGAGGTACGCGTCGATGCGCGCGTTCACCCAGTCGACGTCGCGGTCGCACAGGTACTCGCGGTAACCACCCACCTTGCCCTTGCGGGTCTTGAACGATTCCGGGTCGCCGTCCGTGCCTGGTGCGAGCGGCGATCCGTCGGCCGTGCGTGCGATCTCGCGCCGGCGCATGGCATCGAAGCTCGAGCGCGTGATGGCCGACTCGATCGTCGCCGCGGCCACGTCCTGCAGGCCGAGGAACTCCGCGATGCGACGAAGCGCCGCCGGTGTGTCCCGGCGGAGATCCTCGTAGCGCAACAACAGGAACCCGGCGGGCACGTCTCGCTGTCGGGCCCAGACGTCGTAATAACGCAGCATCGAGTCGAGCGAGCCCCGCGGCCAGCGCAGGTACGTCGAGAGGTCGCCTTCGAACCAGTGGTCGCGACGCGTGACCTGGAAGTAGTTGGAGACGATCGCGTCCCGCGGGTCGCGCACCAGCAGCATGACGCGACAACCCGCGTACTCGAGCCGGTGGCCCGCGATCTCCTGGGGCGTGCATTTGTGCGGGTTGCCGTCGTGCCGGACGACGACGCGAGGCGCGCCCGGTCCTGGATCGATCCGCGGATCCGTCGCGCGCGCCGCGACCGCGGGCCGACCGTAGTGCGTTGCGAGCAGCTCGGCGAGCATCACCCTCAGCCACGTGCGGCCGGTCTTGGGAAACGACAGCAGGAAGGCATCTGCCTCGCGGCGGCGCTTGACGTTGCGGACGACGGCGACCGGCGCGAGCGCGTCGAAGCGCTTGCGCAGACGCAGCGCGAGCGGCGCATGCTGCAACAGGGGCGCTTGGCCCGGTGTCGCCAAGCTCAGTCCTCCGGCAGCGAGTGCTCGAGCCCCAGGCTTCGACGCACGGCACGCCAGGCGCGACGCCACGGAGCGTCGGGCCGGGTCGGGTTCGCGTGAGGCAACGGGACCGGCGGTACGGGTTGGCCGAGGAAGGCGCAGAGCTCGTCCCACCGTGGACGTCGCACGAGGTCCAGTTCGAGGTA
>DASUYI010000442.1:0-2833 GCA_036377475.1 Steroidobacteraceae bacterium
CTGGTTGCAACTTTCAAGGCTGCGCACGAAAACCCTGCACACATGCTGTATGCCGCAAGCATGGTGCTCGCGGCCGGGGTCCTGCTCGCAGGCTGGGGAGTGTTCGTACGCATGAACCGTTACGCCGAAGAACTTGAACCGGAGGCCATGGCAGACGCGAAGCGTGAAGACAAGAAACTCAAGTAGCCGTCGCGTGTCGGCCAGCGGATCGCATCGACGACCGCGCCGGACGCGTCCGACCACGCCCCGGGCGCACAGAACAGATCCAGGTGCGGAGACCTCGGCGCCAACGCCATCGGGATCCTCATGACGTACCGTGGTTTCATCACGCAGGCGACGTACCGCGTCACGTCCGGTCCGGACGGACGCCTGCGTCCAGTCGTTCACGTGCACGGACGGCTGGAGGACGGAAGTTCTTTTCTCGTCCGCGAGGACCGGCAGCGGCCGCACTTCTACATCCGCGCCCGGGACACTGAGCGCGCACGACCGGTGATCGGTGCGTGTGCAGTCTCCTCGTCCGGCCAGCGGTCATTCGACGGCGGGCCCGTGGACTTGCTCGAGTTCGATCTCCCCGGCGACGTGCCGGCGGTGCGCGATCGACTGCACGCCGCCGCCATCGACACTTTCGAGGGGGACGTGCGCTTTGCGGTTCGCTACCTGATCGACCGCAACGTCAAGGGTGGCTGCGCCATCGACGGGGAGCCGCAGCCGGGGGAGAACGTCGCCTGTGTGTTCGACAACCCGACGTTGCGTCCCGCACCCGACGTCGCGCTCGAACCGCGAGTCCTGTCGTTCGACATCGAGACGACCGCCAGCAGCGATCGCCTGCTGGCCATTTCGATCTACGGATTGGGGTTGGACGAGGTCCTCATCGTCGACTCGGGCGATCGCCCCATGCCTGAGCGGTCCGTCCGTTGCAAAGACGAATACGCCGCGCTGTCGGCGTTCTGCGATCTCGTCCGGACCTCCGATCCGGACGTGCTGACGGGCTGGAACGTCGTCGACTTCGACCTGACCGTCTTGTCACGCGTCGCAGCGCGCGTCGGGCATCCGTTCCGACTCGGCCGCGACGACAGCCCGATGCGATTGCGCGCGGCCGAAGGCTATTTCGGCAGTGGCCAGGCCTCGATCCCGGGTCGACTCGTGCTCGACGGGATCGACCTGCTGCGGGGAGCGTTCGTGCGCATGGACGATTACGCGCTCGAAGCCGTGGCCCGCACCGTCCTCGGCGAAGGCAAGGCCGTCAAGGGGGACGTGCGCAACCGCATGGCGGAGATCATGCACAACTACCGCCACGACCTGCCGGCATTCGCGCTCTACGCCCGGACCGATGCGCGGCTCGCCCACGACATCCTGCGCAAGCTGAACCTCGTGCCGCTCGCGTTCGCACGCAGTCGGCTGAGCGGCATGACGCCGGATCGCGTCTCGGCGAGCATCGCCTCCTTCGATTTCCTGTACCTGAGCGAGCTCCGGCCGCTGCGCATCGTCGCGCCCAGCGTCCGCAGCAGCGACTCGCGCGTGTCGGCCGCCCAGCACGGAGGGCACGTGCTGGAACCGGTCGCGGGACTGCACGACAACGTCTGGGTCTTCGATTTCAAGAGCCTGTACCCGAGCGTGATCCGTACGTTCAACATCGATCCGCTGTCGTATGTGGAGGGCGCGGCGCACGGCGTCGACCTGATCGAGACGCCCGGTGGCTGCTTCCGACGTGAACCGGCGATCCTGCCACGCATGCTCGACGAGCTGTTCCCGCGACGCGAGGCTGCGCGACAGCGCGGCGACGAGGTAGCGGCGCACGCGATCAAGATCCTGATGAACTCCTTCTACGGGGTGCTCGGTACGCCCGCGTGTCGCTTCTACAACCCGGCACTCGCCAATTCGATCACGGGCCTCGGCCGCGAGCTGCTGTTGTGGTCGAAGCACTGGTTCGAGCAGGCGGGCTACGTCGTGCTGTACGGGGACACCGACAGCCTGTTCGTCCAGACGGGGGCCGACGCGGATGCGGCGATCCGGACGGGGCGTGAGATGGCTGCCTCACTGAACGCCGACCTTGCGCTATACGTGTCCGGGCGCTGGCGAGTGCAGAGCCGGCTCGAGCTCAAGTTCGAGAAACTCTACGTCAAGCTCTTTCTCCCGCTCGCGCGCGGCAGCACGCGAGGCGCGAGCAAGCGCTACGTGGGCCTCAAACACGGCGCGGAACTCGACCAACTGGAGTTCATCGGCATGGAGGTCGTGCGTCGTGACTGGACCGCCCTGGCGAAGCAGGTGCAGCTCGAGATGTACCGGCGACTGTTCGCGGGTCGACCGGTCGACGAGTATCTCGCCAATGTCGTGAAGCGCGTCCGCGCGGGCGAACTCGACCCGATGCTCGTCTACCGCAAGAGCCTGCGCAAGGACGCCGATGACTACACCGCCACGACACCGCCGCACGTCGCGGCCGCACGCAAGTCGACCCGGCAATCGGGTCGGATCGTCCGCTACGTGATGACCGTCGCCGGACCCGAACCCGTGGATGAGGTGCAGAACGCCCTCGATCGCGAGCATTACGTGACCAGGCAGGTGCAGCCCGTGGCCGAACCGGTGCTTGCGACGCTAGGCCTCGACTTCGAATCGGTCATCGGCGACAGAAGACAGCTCGACTTGCTGCGTGACCTGTGAGCCGCCGCCGCGCGCTCGGGTCGAAACCGGTCGTCGCGGTCTTCATTCCGCTCATCGCCGACTGTGCGACCCCGCGTCACAAAGCCCTCTCGCCCGGCCAGCCACCCGGCGGGGGACGGGAACTTGCGACTTCCCGATACGCCTTCCATCCGTCACCCGTGTTGCGGAGGAGCAA
>DASUYI010000443.1:0-4517 GCA_036377475.1 Steroidobacteraceae bacterium
GCCCCGGTTACTTTGCGCTCGTCGAGGACCGCCCACGCATGATGCTGCTCGGCGAGATGCAGGCGTACGTCGACCGGCGAGTGCACGTCGGCGAGGCCTGCACGGTGATCGGCTGGGCGATCGGCGTCGAAGGCCGCAAGCACTACTCCGGCACGGCGATCTTCGACGAGGACGGCGAACTCTGCGCGCGCGCGAAGGCGACGTGGGTGGAAGTGGGGAAGAAGGTGTCTGGTGTCTAGTGGCTAGTGGTCAGTCGGAGCAGGTGGGGCGATCGTCGTCTTACTAGCCACCAGCCACTGGCCACCAGCCACTCGCGGCAGCGTCAGCGGCGCGCGAGCAGGACGGTCAGCAGCCCCGCCGCGGTCAGCGCCAGGCCGGGCAGCCAGTCGACGCGCAGCGCGAGCCACACGATGCCGGCCAGCAGCACGGCGGCGCCGATGATGGTCTGGTCGCGACGTCGCGCGCTCTCGCGGATCTCGCGCCGCAGTTCCTCGTAGGGCGTCTGGTCCATCCGGATCCGCAGCGTGCCTTCGCCCGCCTTCTGGATGAACTGCTGCAGCACCTGCGGCAGTGCGCGCACCGCCTCGTTGATGTCCGGCAGCTGGCGCCTGAACTGCTCGGCGAAGCTGCGCCCGCTGAAGCGCTCGGACGCCCAGTCCTGCAGGATCGGCCGCGCGGTCTGCCACAGGTCGAGCTGCGGATAAAGCTGGCGGCCGAGGCCTTCGATCTGCAGCATGGTCTTCTGCAACAGCAGCAGTTGCGGCTGGACGCGCATGTCGAATCGACGCGCAATCTCGAACAGGCGCATCAGCACCGTCGCGAACGAGATCTCTTCGAGCGGCTTGTTGAAGATCGGTTCGCAGACCGTGCGCACGGCGCCTTCCAGTTCGTCGATGCGTGTCTCGGCCGGCACCCAGCCCGAGTCGACGTGCAGCCGCGCGACGCGGTTGTAATCGCGGTCGAAAAACGCCAGGAAGTTCTCGGCCAGGTAATGCTGGTCGCGCGCGTCGAGCGTGCCGACGATGCCGAAGTCCACCGCGGCGTAGACGGGGCGTTCAGGGTCCTGCACCTGCACGAAGATGTTGCCCGGGTGCATGTCGGCGTGGAAGAAGTTGTGCCGGAACACCTGCGTGAAGAAGATCTCGACGCCGTTCTCCGCCAGCACGCGGATGTTGACGTTGCGCCGGCGCAGCTCGTCCATGTCGTTGACGAGCACGCCGTGGATGCGCTCCATGACCATGACTTCCGGCCGGCAGTAATCCCAGTGCACCTGCGGCACATAGAGCAGGTGCGAGCCCGTGAAGTTGCGCCTCAGCTGCGCCGCGTTGGCGGCCTCGCGCATGAGGTCGAGCTCGTCGATGATCGTGCGTTCGTACTCGGCCACGACCTCGAGCGGGCGCAGCCGATGGCCTTCCTTCGAATAGTCGCGCGCGAGCTGCGCGAGCACGTACATGACTTCCAGGTCGCGCTCGATTCTCTCGCGCACGCGTGGGCGGACGACCTTGACGACGACCTCCTCGCCCGAACGCAGCTGGGCGGTGTGCACCTGCGCGATCGACGCCGCGGCGAGCGGCGCGTCGTCGAACCGCTCGAAGACCTCCTCGGCCGGCTGCCCGTAGGCGCGCGCGATGATCGACTTGGCGTCAGCGCTCGGAAACGGGGGCACGCGGTCCTGCAGCTTCGCGAGTTCGTCCGCGATGTCGGGCGGCAGCAGGTCGCGTCGGGTCGACAGCGCCTGGCCGAACTTCACGAAGATCGGGCCGAGTTCCTCGAGCGCGAGCCGGATCCGCTCGGCGCGCGGGCCGCCTTTCTTGCGTTCGAACCAGGTCGCGGGCGACAGGTAGAACGCGAACCTCAACGGGCGGAACAGGTGCGTCGCGAGGATGAACTCGTCGAGGCCGTGCCGCACGAGCACGCGCTGGATGTCGAGGAGTCGGGTCGCGACGCGGAGACGCATGAGGAAGTGATTAGCGGATAGCGGTTAGCGGCTGGTAGGAGTGCGCTGCGCGACCCGGGATCACTTCGTGCTGCCCGGGCGTCGCGATTCGAGCCGCGAGAGGCGCGCCTCGAGCCGGTCGGTGGCTTCGCGCAGGTGATCGACCGATTCGAGGAACTCCTCGAGCTCGACGCGCGTCGGCACGTCGCGGCCTTCCTCCTGCAGGTACTCGGCCACGTTCTGCGAGAACGAGTCCGCGGCCTTGCGGCCCCAGTCCAGGAAACCGCGTGCGACGTTCGCGACCTGGTGCGCCGCGACGTCGCCAATCACGCGCGAGAGCTCCTCCTCGAAGTCCGGCTGCGCCTGCTGCAGCAGGGTCTGGAACCGCTGTGCGACCTCGGCGTCGCCGTCGATGCGGATGCCTGCACTGCGCATCCGGTCGGCCGCACCGGCCCCCGCCAGCGAAAGCAGGCCGAGCGGCGTGCCCGCCAGGCGCGCGTCGGCCCCGCCTTCATGACGCGTGTCGATCGTGACCCGGCCGGAGCGGACCTTGAAGAACAGCGTGATCGGCGTGCCCTCGAGCGCGAGCGCCAGCACGCGACCCTCGAGTTGCGTCACCAGCGTCGAGGTGCGCTGCGACTGGGCGACGTTGCGGTTCAGCACCGTCGCAAGCTGATCGAGCAGCGCCGTGAGCGGGTTCGCGCTCAATACTTGAACCCCCTGTGCAGCGCGACGATGCCGCCGCTCAGGTTCTCGTGGCGACAGTCCTCGAGACCGGCCTCGCGCATCATGCCGAGCAGCGTCTGCTGGTCGGGGAAACGGCGGATCGATTCGGCGAGGTAGCGATAGCTCCCGGCGTCGCGCGCGATGCGCGCGCCGAGCCACGGCAGCACGTTGAACGAATACAGGTCGTAGACTGGCTTGAGTCCCGGGAACGTCGGCTTCGAGAATTCCAGGATCAGCAGCCGTCCACCTGGCTTGAGCACGCGCCGCATCGAGGCCAGCGCGGCAACCTTGTCGGTGACGTTGCGGAGCCCGAAGCCGATCGTCACGCAGTCGAACGTGTCGTCGGCAAAGGGCAGGCTCTCGGCATTCGCGAGCGAGAAACGCACGTTGCGCAGCAGGCCGCGGTCGAGCAGGCGGTCGCGCCCGACCTCGAGCATCGCCGCGTTGATGTCGGACAGCACGACGAGGCCGGCGTCACCCACCTGCTCGGCCATGCCGGCGGCGAGGTCGCCGGTGCCGCCCGCGACGTCGAGTGCCCAGTGGCCCGGTCGCAGCCCGGTCTGGCCGAGCGCGTAGCGCTTCCAGAGCCGGTGCACACCGGCCGACATCAGGTCATTCATGATGTCGTACTTGTCGGCCACGGAATCGAACACCGCACGCACGCGCCGTGCCTTTTCGTGCGCCGGAACTTCCTCGTAGCCGAAGTCGACCGACGACGAGGTGCCGGGCGGACCGCCGGCGGTCTTGCGGGATGTGGGCTCGTTCATGCGAACGGCCATTCTACGCGGTTCGCAGGGACGGCCGCTGCGACAACAGCCGACGGCCGTTCAGACCGATTCCGTCCTCACCGCCGGCCTGTCCCGCGGCGGGAACGGGTACGGTCAACGGATCGGTTTGCCGCGCACCGGCGTCGGGTATGGCAGCCCGAGCTTTGCGACGCGCTCGAGGTAGTGTTGCCACCGGTCCGGGTACGTCGCCCCGAGCTCGTACAGGTAGCCCCAGGCATAGAGCCCGGAATCGTGGCCGTCGTCGAAGACCAGTCGCACGGCATAGTTGCCGACCCGGTCGATCGACACGACCTGCACGTCGTGCTTGCCGAGCTGCAGCGTTTCCTGGCCGGGGCCGTGCCCCTTGACCTCCGCGGACGGCGAATACACGCGCAGGTATTCGAACGAAAGCTCGAACCGCTGCCCGTCGTCGAACGCGACCTCGAGCACCCGCGACTGCCGCCGCAGCTTGATCTCGAGCGGTTTGCGCTCGGCCCAGTACGCGGCCCCGGCTGCCGCCGTCACAGGATGTACCTCGCGAGGTCCTCGTCCTTGGCGAGTTCGCCAAGGCTCGCGTCCACGTAGGCGTGATCGACGACGAGCTCGGTGCCGGAACGGTCCGAGGCCTCGTAACTGATCGACTCCAGCAACCGTTCCATCACGGTGTGCAGGCGGCGTGCACCGATGTTCTCGGTGCGCTGGTTCACGTCGAAGGCCACCTCGGCGAGCCGGCGCACGCCACCCGGGTCGAAGCGGAGCTTCACGCCTTCCGTCTCGAGCAGCGCGGCGTACTGGGTGCAGAGCGAGGCGTCGGGCTCCGTCAGGATCCGCACGAAGTCCTCGACCTTGAGCGCCTCGAGCTCGACGCGGATCGGCAGCCGGCCCTGCAGCTCCGGAATCAGGTCCGACGGCTTGGACATGTGGAACGCGCCCGACGCGATGAAGAGGATGTGGTCCGTCTTCACCATGCCGTACTTGGTGTTGACCGTGCTGCCCTCGACGAGCGGCAGCAGGTCGCGCTGCACGCCTTCGCGCGAGACGTCGACGCCCGACACGGAGCCCTGCTGTCGCGCGATCTTGTCGATCTC
>DASUYI010000444.1:0-5556 GCA_036377475.1 Steroidobacteraceae bacterium
GTGAGTCGCGGCGTTCAAGTGCCCGGTGAGTTCGGTGATCCGTGCGGCAAGCTCGCGGTTGGAGAGCGCGGAGATCCCGGCGGGCGTGGCCTCGTCCATGGCGGCACCTGCGGCGGCTGGGCAGGGTGCAATGGTGCCGGAATTAATCTAAGCAGTCAATTGGAAAACGGTGTCACGATCGCAGAAAACAGCGTGTAAACCTGCCTGAGATCGACACCTTGACAATCCAAGCAACTGGGTCTCGTCGGATGGCCGGATTCGGCCAGGCCAGCCGGTCGTCGGCTGACCAAACTACCTGCATCTGGAATTGGCGCCCCGGCTGTCCGGCAGCGCAGTGCCCGATCACTTCGCCAGCACGTACTCTCCGGGCGCGTCGACGATCGGCTTGAGGCCTTTCTGCGCGGCGCCCATCTTCGGCGGCGCCACCTTCGTCGGGCTGGAATGCCCGGCGAGCCACGCCGCGAACGTGGGCCACCACGAGCCCTGCGCCGGCTCTACCTTCTCCAGATACTGCTCGGCCGACGGCAGGCGCGCGCCGGTCTTCATCGTGAGCACACGGTGCCGGCGCTTGGGATGCTGGGGCCCGCTGATGATGCCCGCGTTGTGTCCGCCGCTGGTCAGGCAGAAACTGTAATCCTTCGAGCGGACCAGCTTGCCGACCTTGTAGACCGACTTCCACGGCGCGACGTGATCGGTTTCGGTGCCGACGACGAACATGGGCGCATCGATCGCGGCGAGGTCGATCGTCTCGCCGAGTGCGACGTAGCGGCCCTCGGCGAGGTCGTTGTTCAGGTAGAGCTGGTGCAGGTAATCCGTGTGCATCCGGTACGCCATGCGCGTGCCGTCCGCGTTCCACGACATCAGGTCGTTGACGCCGAGCCGCTCACCCTTGAGGTACGACTGCACCGAAGGCGCCCAGAGCAGGTCGTACGTGCGCAGCAGCTGGAACGCGCCGCCCATCTGCCGGCTCTCGAGCACGCCGTTCTTCCACATCAGCGCCTCGAGCATCGCGAGTTGCGCCGGGCTGACGAACACGGACAGTTCGCCGGGCTCGCTGAAATCCGTCTGCGCCGCGAACAGCGTCATGGTTGCGAGCCGGTCGTCGTCGCGCTGGCCGAGCGCGGCCGCTGCGATCGAGAGCAGCGTGCCCCCGATGCAATACCCGACGGCGTGGACCTTGCGCTTCGGCTGCACCTTCTCGATCGCGTCGAGCGCCGCGAGCACGCCGAGCGAGAGGTAGTCGTCCATCGCGACGTCCCGGTCCTCGGCCGTCGGGTTCTTCCACGAGATCATGAAGACCGTGTGACCCATGTCGGTCAGGTACTTCACCAGTGAATTCTTCGGCGACAGATCGAGGATGTAGTACTTCATGATCCACGCCGGCACGATCAGGATCGGCTCGGCGTAGACCTTCGCGGTTGCGGGCGAGTACTGGATCAGTTCCATCAGCGAGTTGCGCAGGATCACCTTGCCGGGGCTGATGGCGGTGTGCTCGCCGACGACGTAGTTTTCGACCCCGGCCGGCCCCTGGCCCTTGAACGCCCGCTGCACGTCCTCGGCGAGGTTGCGGACACCGCGCAGCAGGTTCCGGCCCCGCTCCTCGCGCGTCTGCGCGATCAGGCGGGGGTTGGTCGGGAGGTAGTTGTCGGGCGCGAGCAATTCGAGCCCCTCGCGCACCGTGAAGCCCGCGACGTACTCGGCGTCCGGATTCGCACCGGGGACGTGGCGCACGGCCTCCCGCGCGAGCTCTGCGCCGGTCACGAACGTCTGCGCCAGCACGTTGAACGGAAACTTCGCCCAGGCGGGGTCGGCGAAGCGTTGCGCATACGGCGTGCCGGTCACCTGCGGCGCCACGGGGTCGCCGCCGCCGCGCACGGCCTCGCCGGCGAACTGCGCGAGCGCGACCGACTTGCGGATCGCCTGCTGCGCGAGCTCGAGCTGCCGGCCCGGCGCGAGCGCCAGCCGCGACAGCACGTTGAGCCACGCGCCGCCGAAGGCCTGCGGCGACATGCCGCCGGTCCACTGGCCGATCGCCGCCAGCAGGTCGCGTGAGGTGTCGTCGGAAATCGGTGAACGGCCCCGCTGCGGCGGGTGTCCGGTGCTTTCATTCATGGAGGGTCTCTCGGTGACGGCGGAAACCGGGTCAGAGCGTCTTGAGGTCGACTTCGGTATCCGCGAGCTTCGCGGGATCGGGGCGTTTGCGCTCGGCAATCCACTTCTTGCCGGTCATGAAGTCCTTGACGCTGTTGACCGCATCCACCGCCAGCAGCTCGCCCTGCGCCAGATAGTACAGCGCGAACTTGCCGCCGTCGGGCGCGCCGCGGATCACCGTCTCGTCGTAGCCGGTCGACAGCCCGGCGATCTGCAGCTTGAGGTCGTACTGGTCCGACCAGAACCACGGCACGTGCTCGTGTCGCGCGGGCTTGGCGCAGATGTTCATCGCGGCCGTCTTCGCCTGTTCGACGGCGTTGTCGACCGACTCGAGCCGCAGCCGGCGGCCGTAGCGCAGGCTCGGATGGCTGGTGCAGTCGCCCGCCGCGTAGATGTTCGGGTCGGAGGTCTGGCAGTGTTCGTCGACCCAGATGCCGTTGTCGCACTTGAGCCCGGCCGACGCCGGCAGGGCCGTCTCGGGCAGGATGCCGACGCCGACGACGACGAGGTCGCTCGTGAACTCGTCGTCGCCGCAGACGACCGCCCGAACGCGCCCGTCGTCGGTCCCGGCGAACGCCGTGACGCACATGTTGCAAAGCACGCGCACGCCTTCGCGTTCGTGGCGACTGCGATAGAACTCGGAAATTTCCGGCGCCACGACCCGGTTCATCGGTCGGTCCGCCATTTCGAGCACGGTCACCTCGAGTCCCAGGTGTCGCGCCGAGGCTGCGGTTTCGAGCCCGATGTAGCCGGCGCCCACGACGACGAGCCGCTTCGCTGCGCCGAGCCCGGCGCGGATGCCGTCCACGTCGGCCATCGTGCGCAGGTAGTGGATGCCGCGCAGGTCCTTGCCCGGCACGTCGAGCAGGCGATTGCGGCTGCCGATGCAGAGCAGCAGGTTGTCGTAGCGGAGTTCCTGGCCGTCGCCGAGTCGCAGGCGCTGGTCCGTACGGTCGATCGCGGTCACGCGCACGCCGAGTTTCACCTCGACGTGATGCTGCTCGTAGAAATGCGGGCTGCGCAGCAGAAGTCGCTCACGCTCGAGTTCGCCGGACAGGTACTTCTTCGAGAGCGGCGGCCGGTTGTACGGCAGGAATGCTTCGTCGCCGATCAGCACGATGCGCCCGGCATGCCCCTCGCGTCGAAGCGTGTCGATCGCCTGCACCGCGGCGTGGCTCGCGCCGACGATCACCACCGTTTTGTCGGTCATCCTGCTACGTTCTCACCGCTGACCCGATCCTATGATGCCGCAAAGCAACAAACGCGGGCCAATCCGCGCGAGGATGCGCGGCACCTGCACGATGGCTATGCTTGCGGCACGCGGGCCGCACCAGCCATGGGCAAGGCAAGTGGGCTGCGCTCCATCGTGGTGCGCCGCGCTCGCGGAATGCATGCGATTCCGTGCCCGGGAGGGTCGGCACGGAACCTGCATCGACGGCCCGAGGCCCCCGGGGTGGGGCAGGCGCTGCGGCGACGGTCGTTTCGGTTTCCACGCAGTGGGGGCCACGTCCCGCCGCCGGACAATGATCGAAAGAACGAGGAGCCTTAAGCCCATGAAGCTGATCAGCGCAATCATCAAGCCCTTCAAGCTGGACGACGTCCGGGCAGCCCTGTCCGAGCTGGGGGTCTCCGGCATGACCGTGACGGAGGTGAAGGGCTTCGGGCGCCAACGCGGGCACACCGAGCTCTATCGCGGCGCGGAATACGTCGTCGACTTCGTGCCGAAGACCCGCATCGAGGTGGCAGTCAAGGAGTCGCTGGTCGACCAGGTGATCGAGGCCATCGTGAGCGCAGCGCGCACCGGCAAGGTGGGTGACGGCAAGATCTTCGTGACCTCCCTCGAGCGCGCGATCCGGATCCGCACCGGCGAGGCCGACGACCAGGCGCTCTGACGCCCCCGTTCCCGGCGAGTTAGCATCGGTTCCGGACGCCGCCGGAACCGAGCCCCGCCATGCCTGATCCCGAACCGACCGAGGCGCTCGCGAGCGCCGTCGACAAGCTGCGCGTCGGGCGCCAGCGCCGGCACGTCTTCCTGTGCGTGAACGGTGGCAAGTGTGCGCCCGAGGCGCGCTCGCAGGAGAGCTGGGCCTACCTCAAGCGCCGCATCAAGGAACTCGGCCTGCACGACGTCGACGGCGGCGTGATGCGGACCAAGGTGCAGTGCCTCCGCGTCTGCGTCGGCGGCCCGATCGCCGTCGTGTATCCGGACGGCACCTGGTACCGCAAGTGCACGCCCGAGAACCTCGAGCGCATCATCCAGTCGCACCTGCTCCGCGACCGTCCGGTCCGCGACCTCGTCATCGCCGATGGACCGCTCCCCCCCGCGTAGGCGCGACTGATTTTCGACGCCGGTGCCGTCTCACACGAGAGGAACGGCTCGATCGGCCCGTGGTCCACTACCGCAATGGCCGGCCGCTCGTCATCATCCCGAGCCATACATACGACGAGCAGGGCGAGTCCATGCCACAGGCGGTTCGTGTTCATCAGTACGGCGGGCCCGAAGTGATGCTCTGGGAGGACCTCGACAGCCGCGCGCCCGCACCGGGTGAGGCGCTCGTGCGTCACACGGCGATCGGCCTCAACTTCATCGACGTCTACGAGCGCACCGGACTCTACGGCGGCAAGCTGCCGACGGGACTTGGCCACGAGGCGGCAGGCCTCGTCGAAGCCGTGGGTCCCCGCGTGCGCGGCGTGACGGTCGGGCAGCGCGTCGCGTATGCGGTCACGACGCCGGGCGCCTACGCCGAAGAGGCCGTGGTGCCGGCGGACCGGCTCGTACCTGTCCCGGACGACGTGAGCGACCGGCTCGCGGCCGCGGCGCTGCTCAAGGGCATGACCGCACAGGTCCTGCTGCGGCGGACATATCGCGTCGCCAAGGGCACCGTGGTGGTCGTGCATGCGGCCGCCGGCGGCGTCGGCAGCATCCTCGTGCAGTGGGCCCGCCACCTCGGCGCCCGGGTGATCGGTGTGGTCGGCAGCGAGTCGAAGGCAGATGCCGTGCGGGCCCTGGGTTGTCGCGACGTGCTCGTGCTCGGCCGCGACGACCTGCCGGCGCGCGTCAAGGAGCTGAGCGGCGGCCGGGGCGCGCACGTCGTCTACGACTCGGTCGGCAAGGACACGTTCTTCACGTCGC
Source organism: Steroidobacteraceae bacterium (assembly GCA_036377475.1). Taxonomy (GTDB): domain Bacteria; phylum Pseudomonadota; class Gammaproteobacteria; order Steroidobacterales; family Steroidobacteraceae; genus RPQJ01. Next base: position 5,285 of record DASUYI010000444.1, read on the forward strand.
TCGACTGCCTGCGGCCGCTGGGGCTCATGGTCACGTACGGCAACGCGTCGGGCCCGGTCCCGCCGATCGCGCCGCTCGAACTCGCGCGACGCGGGTCGTTGTTCCTGACGCGCCCGGTCCTGTTCAGCTACGTCACGTCGCGCGCGGAGCTGCTGCGCGCCGCGAAGGAACTGTTCGACGTGGTCGGGCGCGGCGTCGTGCGCATCGAGATCGGCCAGACCTATGCCTTGCGCGACGTGCAGCAGGCCCACCGCGACCTGCAGGAGAGACGC
>DASUYI010000445.1:0-4952 GCA_036377475.1 Steroidobacteraceae bacterium
GAAGAAGTCCCCGAGATCCGGCACGTGCCCGAGCAATCCCGCGCCGACCAGCACTTCGCTCACCTGGCGCGCCGTGCTCGTGAGTTCCGTCGCCGGCGACTTAAGCCGACGATGGTTGTCCCGCGCGTCCGGCAGGTCGACGCCCTTGAACGCCTGGCGCACGCGTTCGGGCGTCGTGTCGAGCAACGGCGCGAGCTCGTAGGAGGTGTCGATCGGGTTGTGCCGCCAGAGGTCGGTCGCGGCGAAATGGCCTGCCACGAGCGTACGCAGCGCACGGCCGTGAGCCGAACCCACGTCATCGCGCACCGCGACCACGTCGAAAATGACCTGCCGCAGGTTGCGGCTGTCCGCCAGCCGCACCAGCCCGGCCGCCTCGAGCAGTTCGGCGGACAGACCGTACGTCAACACCGCGTCGAGATCGCCGCGCTGCCATGCGCGATGGTGATCTTCCTCGATCGGCACGGCGACGATCGCACGGTCGTCGAGTCCCGCCGCGTGCAGCGTCTCTGCCAGCATCAACGTGCCCAATGCCGTCGACTCGACGCCGATGCGACGGCCGCGGAGGTCGGCGAGCGTAGCGATACCCGGCCGTGCGAGCACGACGTCGGCGCCCGCGGAAACGTCGCAGATCAGCACGACCTGCACTCGCGCGCCGTCCGCGCGCAGGCGGATCGCCTCGTCGAGGGTCACGGTCGCTGCGTGCAGCTGGCCGGTGCGCAACGCCGAGGCGGTCCCGTCCGACGTCTCGAACGGCACGAGTTCGAGCGGCTGCCCGCGATAGAGTCCACGACGTTGCGCGAGCGTCAGGAACTGGAAGCCGGCCCAGGTCTGGACGCCCACACGCGTCGGTTGTTCCGCGCCACACGCGGGCAACAGGCTCGCCGCCGTCGCGATGCAGCCCCATTGCAGGAACCGCCGGCGGCTGGCGACGGTCGTTGTGAGGTGGCGATACACTCGTGCGGACAAGGTCCTGCCGGACGCATCGCCGGCGGCTGCCGATTATCAGGGCGGCCGTACAATGCAGCGTGCCGGCCCGTGCAGTCGCGACCGGATTGGTCTCGATTGGCGGCGGAGGGCTCGCGGGAAACCCGTATACAATGGCGGCGATGGAGACCGTGCTTCCGCGATCGCTCGCCGTCGAGTTCTGCGGGCTCAGGCTGGCATCGCCGATCGTCCTGCTCTCGGGATGTGTCGGGTTCGGCGAGGAATACACGCGCGTCGAGGGCTTTTCGAACCGCGAAGTGGGCGCGATCGTGCTCAAGGGCACGACGCGCGAGCCGCGCCTCGGCAATCCCGCGCACCGCGTCTACGAGACGCCGATGGGCATGCTCAATGCCATCGGCCTGCAGAACCCCGGCGTGGACGTCGTGGTCGACCAGATCCTGCCGACGCTCGACTTCACCGAGACGCTGTTCTTCGCCAACGTCTGCGGTTCGACCATCGACGACTACGTCGAGGTCACGCGCCGGTTCGACGACTCGCCGATCGACGCCATCGAGCTCAACATCTCCTGTCCCAACATCAAGGAAGGCGGCGTGCAGTTCGGCAACTCGCCGGACATGTCGGCGCGCGTCGTGAATGCCTGCCGCGCGGTCACGAAGAAGCCGCTGGTCACGAAGCTCTCGCCGAACCAGACCGACATCCGCGAAAACGCACGCCGTTGCATCGACGCGGGCAGCGACGCCCTCGCCGTGATCAACACCGTGATGGGCATGGCGATCGACGTCCGTACGCGCAAGCCCGTGATCGGCAACGTGCAGGGCGGGCTGTCGGGCCCGGCGATCAAGCCGATCGCGCTGCTGAAAGTCATGCAGGTCGCCGAGGTCGCGCGCCCGCACGGGGTGCCGATCATCGGCCAGGGTGGCATCTGCAGCGCGCAGGACGCCCTCGAATTCATCATCGCCGGAGCGACGACCGTCGGCGTGGGCACGTCGTTGTTCTACGAGCCGCTTTCGTGTCGGAAGATCAATGCCGGCATCGCCGAATACCTCGAGGCGAACGGCATGGACTCGGTGAGCGAACTGGTCGGGAGTCTCAGCGCCGAGAAGAAGGCGGTCGAGGCGTGCGGCTGTTGAGGAAGCGGATAGCGGATAGCGGATAGCGGATCGTAGGAGCAGGCCGTGCCGGCAGACGGCGCATCTGCCATTCTTGACTATCCGCTAACCGCTATCCGCTTCCTACAGGTCCTCCATCCCGAGCTCCTTGAGCTTCCGCGTCAGCGTGTTGCGGCCCCAGCCCAGCAGCTTCGCCGCGTCCTGACGACCGCCGCGGGTGACCTTGAGCGCTTCGCGCAGCAACGTGCGCTCGAACTCCGGCATCGCCTCGTCGAGCAGCGGTGGCCCGCCCGCGATCAGCCGTGCCTGGGCCCAGCCCGCGAGCGCGTGTGACCAGTCCGGCCGGTGGGTGGTTGCGCTCGCCCCGCCACCACCGCCGAGGTCGGCAGGCAGGTCCGACAGCTTGACCTCGCGTCCCGCGGCGAGCACGGTGAGGCGGCGGCACGCATTGACGAGCTGGCGCACGTTGCCGGGCCACTCAAATGCAGTGAGCGCACGCGTCGCGTCCTCCGTCAGCACCTTGGGAGCCACGCCGAGTTCGAGCGCGGCGACGTCGAGGTAGTGCTGCAGCAACTCGGGGATGTCCTCGCGGCGCTGGCGCAGCGGCGGCACTTCGATGCGGATCACGTTGAGACGGTGCAGCAGGTCTTCGCGGAAGAGTCCCTCGTGCACGCGCGCCGCGAGGTCCTGGTGCGTTGCGGCGATCACGCGCACGTCCACCTTGACCGGCAGCTGGCCGCCGACGCGGTAGAACTCGCCTTCGGCGAGGACGCGCAACAGGCGTGTCTGCAACTGCGGTGACATGTCGCCGATCTCGTCGAGGAACAGCGTGCCCCCGTCGGCCTGCTCGAAGCGGCCGCGTCGCAGCTCGGCGGCGCCCGTGAATGCGCCCTTCTCGTGGCCGAACAGTTCCGACTCCAGCAGGTCGGCCGTGAACGCCGACGTGTTGAGCGCGATGAACGGCTTCGTGGCGCGCGGGCTGTGGCGGTGCAGCGCGCGCGCGACGAGTTCCTTGCCGGTGCCGGATTCGCCGGTGATCAGCACCGTCATCGACGAGCGGGACAGCCGCCCGATCGCGCGAAACATGTCCTGCATCGCCGGCGCGTGCCCGAGCATCTCCGGAATGCGCCGCGACTCGGTCGTCGACTCGACGCTGCGGTGCTGCTGCACGGCCGCGCGTCGCACGAGTTCGACGGCCTGGTCGATGTCGAACGGCTTCGGCAGGTACTCGAAGGCGCCGCCTTGGTACGCGGCCACGGCACTGTCGAGGTCGGAGTGCGCCGTCATGACGATGACGGGCAGTTTGGGCCGACGCGCGCGAACCTCGTCCAGCAGGTCGAGCCCGCTCCTGCCGGGCATGCGAACGTCGGTCACCAGCACGTCGGGCTCGCCGCGACGCAGCGCGGCGATGGCGCTGTCCGCGTCCTCGAAGGCCGTGGGCGACATGCCGGCCTGCTTGAGCGCGCGCTCGAGCACCCAGCGGATCGAGGCGTCGTCGTCGACGATCCAGACGTCAAGCGCCGGCGATGGGAGGTTCATTGGTGTCGAAGGGCAGGAGGATGGTGAAGACGGTGCGACCGGGACGGCTGTCGAACTCGATCAGGCCGTCGTGGCGGCCGATCAGGTCCTGTGCGACGGCGAGGCCGAGCCCGGTCCCGGTCTTGCGGCCGGTCACGAGCGGGTAGAACACGGTGTCCTTGAGTTCGACCGGCACGCCCGGCCCGTCGTCCTCGACCTGGATGCCGACGACGACGCGATACCGGCGACTGCCGATGCTCGCGTTGGTGAGCGCGCGCGTGCGCAGCACGATGCGGCCGTGGTCGCCGACGGCCTGGATCGCGTTGCGGCCGAGGTTCAGGAGGGCCTGGATGATCTGGTTCCGGTCGAGCCGCAGCCGCGGCAGGCTCGGGTCGTAATCGCGCTCGATCTTCACGCCGGTGGGCACCTCGGCCGCGAGCAAGTGCCCGACGTGCTGCACGATCTCGTGGATGTTGACCGGCTGCTTGTGCGGCGGCTGGCCCGGGCCGAGCAGCGCGTCCACCAGGGCGGCGAGCCGGTCGGCTTCGGCGATGATGACGGTCGTGTACTCGTGGAGCGACGGCTCCTTGAGCTGTCGCTCGAGCAGCTGCGCCGCCCCGCGCAACCCGCCCAGCGGATTCTTGATCTCGTGCGCGAGCTGCCGGACCATCGCGCGGCTGCCCCCGAGCTGCGTGAGCAGCGCGTTCTCGCGCGTGATGCGCTGGTGGTGCGTCGTGTCGGCGAGTTCGAGCAGCATGCCGCCGGCGCGGCCGGGCGGGTCGAACGGCGTGACCGTGACGTCGAGCACGCGCGGCGCGGCGCCGGGGGCGGCTTCGAACGGGATCTCGCGCCGGGAATATTGCGCAGCCGCGGCCCGCGCGCGACTGACCACGCCTTCCAGCTCGGTGTTGAACTTGAGCAGTTCACGCATCGAGCGGCCGAGCGCCTGGTTGCGGCCCAGTCCGAAGAGGTCCTCGGCGGGCTCGTTGAGATGCACCACGGCTGCGTCGGCGTCGAGCCAGACGATGGACGTCGCGATGCCGTCGAGCAGCGCGACCAGCTCGGCCTGCGAAGGACGCGCGACGTTGTGGAGCTCGGCGACCACGTCAGGCCCTCCCGCGAGGGCGCGACATGCGCCGGCCGGTCGGGCTCAGCCGCCGGGCTTGGGCTGCGGCGGACGCACCGCGGGACCGCGGTTGCGCGCGTTGTCGACCGTGGACGGCTGCCTGATGTGGAAGACGACGGGCTCGCTGCGGATCTTCTCGTTGCCCTGCGCGACGAGGATCACGCTGGTCAGCGAGTGCACGCCACGATCGAGGTTCGATAAGTTGTCCTCGTACGCATTCTCGTTCGGGATCAGCTTGCCGTCGAGGTAGGTCA
>DASUYI010000446.1:0-13119 GCA_036377475.1 Steroidobacteraceae bacterium
CGGCGCTGGTGACGTTCGGCGGTGCCTACGCCGTGCTCGCGTACGTCGCGAATCAGCTCGTCGAGCATCTCGGCTGGGTCTCGGCCGAGCAGTCCGTGGCCGGGCTCGCACTCGCGGAAACCACGCCGGGTCCGCTCGTGATCGTGCTCCAGTTCATGGGTTTCATGGCCGGCTGGAACCAGCCGGGCGGCTTTCCGCCGCTCGCCGCCGCATTGCTGGGAGGCGCGCTCGCGGCGTGGGCCACGTTCCTGCCCTCGTTCGTGTTCATTTTCCTCGGCGCGCCTCACGTCGAACGCCTGACCAACGTGCCTCGCATCGGGGCCGCGCTGGCCGCGATCACTGCCGCCGTCGTCGGCGTGATCGCGACGCTCGCGCTGCTGCTCGCTCAGGTGGTCCTGTTTCCCGACGGGTGGCTCGCGTGGCCGGACTGGCGCGCGGTCGGGCTGGCCCTCGGCGCGTGGCTCGCGCTGGAGCGGCTCAAGTGGTCGCTGCCTGCCGTGCTCGGCCTGGCGGCCGCGTGCGGCTTACTGCTGCGCAGCTTCGGCTAGCAGCGCGTCGATCCTGGCGGCGAACGCCTCGATCGGCTGCGCCCCCGCGATCACTTCACCCCTGAACTGGCCGTCGACCACGCGCCCGACGACGAACGTCGGCGTCGAGGCGATGCCGTTGCGCGTCGCGAGCGCCGCATCGTCCCGGACCGCCGCGAGCGTCGCGGGATCCGCGCGACAGGCGTCGAACCGCTCCACGTCGAGTCCGAAGCGGCGCGCTATTTCGGCGTAAGGCGCCGTCGCCAGCCTGGACTGCCCACGGAACAATGCTTCGCGATACTCCCAGAAACCGCCCTGGTCGCCGGCGCAGCGTGCTGCGATCGCGGCCGGCAGTGCGTGCGGATGAAACGACAGCGGCAGGTCGCGCGCGACGAACTGCACCTTGCCCGTGTCCACGTAGCGTTCGCGCAAGTGCGGCCACGTCTCCAGTGCAAACCGTGCGCAATAGGGGCACTGCAGGTCGGTGAACTCGATGATGGTCACCGGTGCGTCCGCCGATCCGAGCGTCCGGAAGTCCGTTTGCGCTCGCGCGGCTTCGGACGAGGGTGCTCCTGCGGGCGACACCTCACCCGGCGTGGCGCAGCCGGCCGCCACCACCGCCGCCGCGAGGAGCGCGACCGCGCGCAGGACCCATTCATGACGTGGCAAGACCTCGAGTCGCATGCGACGCAGCGTGCGCAACCACGCGACGCCGCGCAAGCCCGCGTGCGCGGCGTGCGACCACGGTCGCCGTGGTCGCGGTACCATCGCACTCATGAAGTACCTGCACACGATGGTGCGCGTCACCGACCTCGACGCCTCGCTGCGGTTCTACTGCGACGCGCTCGGCCTCGTGCAGCTCCGTCGCAACGACTATCCGCAGGGCCGTTACACGCTGGTGTTCCTGGCTGCGCCCGGCGACGAGCAGGCGCAGGTCGAACTGACCCATAACTGGGACCCCGAGGCGTACGGCATCGGTCGCGCGTTCGGCCACCTCGCCTACCAGGTCGATGACATCTATGCGGCCTGTCGCCGGCTGCAGGAGCACGGCGTCACGATCAACCGCCCCCCACGCGACGGGCGCATGGCGTTCGTCCGCTCGCCGGACCAGATCTCGGTCGAGCTCCTGCAGAAAGGCTCGCCACTGCCGCCCGCCGAGCCCTGGACGAGCATGCCCAACACGGGCACGTGGTAGTCCGTCGCGCACGCGTTTCACATATTCGGTGGTCCGCGGGCGCCGCCTCGTTGCGAAATTCGCAGTGCCGAGCCGCGAATACCCGTATGGCGCGCCTACGCGGTGCGCATGAGAATCATTCGCGACCCGATCTCGACAGATCGGGACCGCGTCTCCCGTTACGGTGGCGTCGCGTCTGGTGATCGATCGACCTCATGCAGCCCCACCGAAACATCGTCCGCGATGATGCACGTCGCCGCGCCAGCCGGATCGCGACGGTGCTGCTCGCCGCCACCACGCTCGTCGGCGCGACGAGTCCCGCGTGCGCGAGCGACTTCGGTGCGAGCTGGACCGGCGACTTCGCCTCGGTGCTGAGCGGCGGGCTGCGCGAGGACGAGCGGCATCTCGGGTTCGTCGAGCTCACGTTCGACCATGTGTTCAGGCCCGCCGGGCGCGACGTGGCCCTGCACGTGGCTGCACAGCACGTGTACGGGGGCGGCCTGTCCGAGCGGCTGGTGGGCGACCTCCAGAACGTCAGCAACGCCGACGCCGACGGCGGCACGCGCGTCCTCCAGGCCTGGGTCGACGTGCCGCTCGGCGATGCGTGGTCGCTGAAACTCGGTCGCTACGACCTGAACATCGAGTTCGACGCGATCGAGCCGGCGGGGTTGTTCCTGAATTCCTCCCAGGGCATCGGCGCGGACATTGCGCAGACCGGCGCCGCGGGGCCGTCGATCTTCCCGCACACCGCGTTCGGGCTGCGCCTGCAGTATTCGCCAGGCGAGCGGCACACGGTGCGCGGCGTCGCACTCGACGTGGAGTCCGATCCGGGCGCGGACTACGGCGACACGCCGTTCCTCGGCGGCACACTGTTTGCGCTGGAGTACCAGTTCGGTCACGAGCGTACACGCTGGACCGCGGGTGCCTGGAGCTTTACGCGCACCCGCACGTCGGTCTCGGCGTCGACGGCCGGCGCGCGCGACCGTGAGTACGGCGCGTATGGGGCGGTGCAGCGTCGGCTCGACCGGAACTGGAACGGCTACCTTCGCGTCGGCGTCGCCAACGAGGACGCGTCGCGGATCGGCGTTTATGCCGGCGCCGGCATCGTGCACGAAGGCGGATTGCTGGCCGCGCGCGACGACAGCGTCGGGCTGGCCGTCGGGCATGCGCGCAACGGCGGCGCCTACCGCGACGCGATGCGCGCGGAGGGCATCGCAACCGCGGCGGCCGAGACCGCGATCGAATTGACCTGGCGCGTCCCGCTCGGCGAGTACGTCACGCTGCAGCCGGACCTGCAGTACGTGGTCGACCCCGACACCGACCCCGCGATCGATGACGCACTCGTCGCCATGCTGCGGGTCGAGCTCGCGTTCTAGGGCCTGGCCGGACTCAGAACGCAGCGCCGACGATGCGCGGCTCGGGCTCGAGTCGCACGCCGAATCTCGCTTTGACCGACTCGGCGACGCGTCGCGCGAGGCCGAGCAACTGCGCACCGGTGGCCGCCCCGTGGTTGACCAGCACGAGTGCGTGCTGCGCTGAAATGCCGGCATCGCCCTCGCGAAAACCGCGCCAGCCCGCCTCCGCGATCAGCCACGCGGCGGAGAGCTTGCGCTGGCGAGTATCGCCTGCCGGATACGTGGGCAGCGCCGGGTGTTGCTCACGCAGCGCCACGGCGAGGTCGAGCGGCACGACCGGGTTCTTGAAGAAGCTGCCCGCGTTGCCGATCTCGGCCGGGTCGGGCAGTTTGCGTCGTCGAATGCGCCGCACTGCGGTCGCGACGTTGCGCGGTGTCGGCGCCACGCCGCCCATCGCGACGAGTTCCTCGTGCAAGCCGGCATATTCCAGTCGCGTCGCCTCGTCGCGCGGCAATCGGAATTCGACCGCGACGACGATGCGCCGCTCCGGCTCGCGCTTGAAGAGGCTGTCGCGATAGCCGAACCCGCAGTCCACGGCGTCGAGCCTGACCATCGCGTGCGTCATGCGGTCGAATGCGAGGACCGCCGTGATGAATTCGCCGACCTCGACGCCGTAGGCGCCGATGTTCTGGATCGGCGCGGCGCCGACTTGGCCCGGGATCAGCGCGAGGTTTTCGAGACCGCGCATCCCGCGCTGGAGCGTCCGGTCGACGAGGGTGTCCCAGTCGTGGGCGGCCTCGACCCGCACCGCGGCAGGTTCCCCGGGCGCATCCTGCAGCACGCTGAGGTCGTCGCAGGCCAGATGCACGACCAGGCCCTCGAACCACGGCTCCGCGAACAGCACGTTGCTGCCCTGGCCGAGCACGAGCAGCGGCAGGCCGCGCACGTCGCGCTCCTCGAGCAACGCGGACAGCGACGGCGCGTCGTGCACGGTGGCGAACCAGCGCGCCCGGGCGTCGACGCGGAACGTGTTGCGCGGTCGCAGCGGCACGTCCCGGGCGAGCGCGTAGCCGGCCCGCGAGGATGTCATGAAGCTCCCTGGATGCTCGGGCAACCGCCGGAGCTTGCCACTGCTCACGCGGTTCCGTCACTATCGTCGCGCGCGCCGCCAACGACGCAGTCGTCCGATCGCAGGCAGCAGCATCAGCAACACGCAAGAGCCGGCCGTGGCCGACGCAGCCGCGAGCAGCAGCATCATGAACGATTCGAGCAGGGCGACGCACGGCGTCGGGCAGGCCGCGGAGGCCGAAGCATTCCTCGCGAGCCACGCCGAGGTCGAGGCCGTGCAGCTCGTCATCACCGACGCGAACGGCGTTGGCCGCGGCAAGAACATCGCCCGCGAGGAACTCCTGCCACTCTTCGAGCAGGGCCGCAACGTGGCCGGCTCGATCCTCGGGCTCGACATCACGGGCGAAGACGTCGAAGGCACCGGCCTCGTCTGGGACGTCGGTGACGCGGACCAGTGCTGCCGGCCGGTCGCCGGTTCACTGGGCCTCGCGCCGTGGCTCAGGCGGCCGACGGGGCAGGTGCTCGGAACGATGTTCGAGCTCGACGGCCGGCCGGCAAAGGCCGATCCGCGCCACGCCCTGTCGCGCGTGATCGAGCGTTGCGCGGCCGCGGGCTACACGCCGGTACTCGCGATCGAACTCGAGTTCTACCTGCTCGAGCGCGATGCGACCGGAGGGCTGGTGCCGTCGGCCGGCCTCTTGAGCGGTCAGCGACGCGCCCGCGTCGATGCCTACGGGCTCGGCCGGCTCGACGACATGGCGCCGCTGTTCGACGAGCTCTACTCGACCGCGAGCGCCCAGGGCCTGCCCCTGCGCACGCTCATGTCGGAGTACGCACCCGGGCAGTACGAGATCACGCTCGAGCACCGCGCCGATGCGCTGCGTGCGGTGGACGAGGCGATCCTGTTCAGGCGCGCGGTGCGCGGCGTGGCGGCACGGCACGGACGCATCGCGAGTTTCATGGCCAAGCCATTCGCGCACCAGGCGGGCTCCGGGATGCACGTGCACGCGAGCCTCGCGGATGGCGCCGGCGTCAACGCGTTCGCGGCCGACGATCCGGCGGGCAGCCCGCTGCTGCGACACGCGATCGGCGGCCTCAGGGCCACGCTCGCGGACGGGATGGCGGTGTACGCGCCGAACGCGAACTCGTATCGACGATTCCGCTCGATGAGCTACGCGCCGGTCGCGCCGACCTGGGGCGTGAACAACCGGTCGGTGAGCCTGCGCGTCCCGGCCGGCCCGGCGTCGAGCCGGCACGTCGAGCATCGCGTCGCCGGCGCGGACGCGAACCCGTACCTCGTGGCCGCGCTCGTACTCGGCGGCCTGCTGCACGGCATCGAGCGACGACTCGACCCCGGCCCACCGGTCACCGGCAACGGCTACAAGCAGGCCACGCGAGGCGAGTTGCCGACGCAATGGCACGCTGCGCTCGAGCGGGCCGAGGCGTCGTCGTTCGTGCGCGAGACGTTGGGTGCCGCGTTCCTCGACGCGTTCATCGCGATCAAGCGACAGGAGTGCGAGAAGTTCGGCGCGCTGGTCAGCGATCGCGACTACGAGTGGTACCTCGACACGCCCTGAGCGAAACGCGAGATGATCTTCACCGTTCTGGACGCATCGCGGCGCGCGCAGGCATACGCATTAAGTCACCTGAAACGCGACCGGAGTGAGAGCTGAGTCAACGTGGACGCGGACGCCGGCGCGGAGAATCCCGCCGGAGACCTCCCGCTTCCCCCGAGGACCCGTCAGTGACCCGACTCTCCGCACGCACGATCGCCCGCAGCACCGCACTCTCGAGCAGGAGTTCGCCCGTGACCATCCACCTGCGCAAGATGTACGTCGACTGTCGCTTCGGACAGCTGCACATGCACACCGCATTTCCGTCGAGCGGCGGGTTCGACGAGCTCACGCCGCTGGTCTGCATCGCGCCGCCGAGCCAGACGGGTCGCCTGTACCGACCGCTGCTGCGCGACCTCGGTCGCGACCGCAGCGTATACGCGCCCGACCTGCCCGGCGCCGGTGAGTCCGACGCGCCCGACCACGCGCCGCACGTGGGCGACTTCGCGGCGGCCTGCGTCGACATGCTCGAGTCCCTGCGGCTCAAGCACGTGGACGTGGTCGGCTACCACGCCGGCTCACTCGCGGCCGTCGAATTTGCGATCGCACGACCGGAGCAGGTGCGACGCGTCGCGCTGATCGGCGTGCCCTCGTCCGACGGCGGCGGTTACCAGGTCGGCGAACGCCTGCCGCTCGTGCGCCAGCCGGTCATCATCATGCGGGCGCGCGACGAGTTCTGGGAATCCACCGGCCGCACCGACCCGCTGCTGCGCGAGGCGCGTCGCGTCGAACTGCAGCATCCGACCGGCGCCGTCTTCGAGTCGGGCGCCGAGGAAGTGATCCGGGTCGCGCGCGACTTTTTCGATCGGTGAATCCAATCGTCGCGTGGCTCAGGCCACGCGATGCCACACGTACGCGCAGAGCACCCCCGCCGAAATCGCAGCGACGAGCCCCTCCGCCGCCAGCACGGCCACCACGCCGTGGTGCCGGCGACCCTTGAGCGCGAGCGCCCCGAGCGTCGGCAAACCGCTCGCGGTGAAGAGCAGCGCGCCGTACACGGCGCCGACGACCTGCCACGGCGTCGACACGACGGCGATCAGGCCCCAGCTCAACCAGAACAGCAGGCCGGCCGCGGCCCCGCAGAGTCCGTAGAGCGCCGCGCCCGTCAGCAGTCGCGCGGCCGTCTCGGGCTGCCAGGGCTGCGGCCGCAGCGCGGGCCAGTGCGCGAACAGCGGCGCCGACACGAGGCCGGCCCAGAGCGTGCCGACGAGGCCGCCCGCGACGCCCGCAAGCACGGTCATGATCAGCTCGATGCGCAAGTACGGATCCCGCGTTCGAAGCCGCCACTATACGTGGCGTTGCACCGCGGCGACGGCGCGGTCGACGTCGATCGCGTCGTTCGACGGGTGCACGCTGATGCGCACGGCGTCGAATGCCGCACCGTGGGTGACGCGGCCGAGCACGATCCGGTCCTCGAGCGCGATCCGTTCGACGATCTCGGCCGGATGACGGTTCGGGATCCGCACGCTGACGATGCCGGCACTGAGCGCGGGATGCACCGGCGTGACGATGCTGACGCCGGGGATGCGCTGGAGCCCTGCGCGCAGTTGTATGGCGAGCTCCCGGATCCGGGCCTGCATGAGCGGTCGCGAGACCGCGTGCTGGAATTCGAACGCGAGCGGTACGGCGGACACCGCGGCGCCGCGATGCACGCGTGAGCTGCCGAATCGCGCCGCGGCCGCGTAGTCGAACGGCGCGACGGGGAGTGCAGCGTTGAAGCGATCCGTGGCGCTCCAGCCGTCGGCACGGTCGGGTAGCGCGGGCCAGACGCGTGGCTGGGCATCGCGTCGAACGTAGAGCAGGCCCGCATCGAGCGGGCCGTTGAGCCAGCGATCCACGCCCGTCGCGTACGCGTCGCACCCGAGGTCCGCCAGGCGAAAGTCGACGTGGCCGGCGGCGAGCGTTCCATCGACCAGCGTGAACACGCCGCGACTGCGGGCCACCGCGCAGAGTTCGCGCACCGGCAGCACGGTGCCGTCGCAGTCCTGTACGTGCGCGATGCTCAGCACGCGCGTGCGCGGCGTGATCGAGACTTCGAAGCGTCGCACGATCTCCTCGGGCGTGACCGCGCCCGGCGACTCCGGCACCTCGACGACGCGGATCCCGCGGCGACGGGCCTGTGCGAGCCACGGGTACACGGCGGCCGGGTGGTCGTGCAGCGTGACCAGCACCTCGTCGTCACGCTGCAGTTCGAGGCCGGCCGCGACGAGCGCGAGCCCCGTGCGCGCACCGTCGGTGAACGCCAGTTCCCCGGCGTCGCAGCCGAAGAAACTTGCGGCCGCCGCCAGCGCCGCGCGCTCGCCGGCGGAGCCTGCACCGTTCAGCTGCTCGAAGGCGTGGAAGTCGAGCGACTGCTCCTCGACCTGGCGGTAGGCGCGGACGAGAACCGCGCGCAGCGTCGGCCCGAACGACGCCGTGTCGAGCCACGTGAGCCCGGGCTCGAGCACGAGTTGCGAGCGCACCCACGCCCAGCGAAAGCGATCGATGCGCGGCACGCGTTCCGTGGCGTACGTCTGTGCGCTCGCGAGCGTCGGGCCCAGCGCCGCCGCCGCGCCGAGCGCGCCCAGCATCGCGCGTCTGGAAATCCAGGGGTCCATGACCCAAGGATGTTAACGTAGGCGGTGTCGGGCCAGACCACCGTCATGCAAGAAAGTTACATCGAACGCATCCTGAAGGCGCGCGTCTACGACGTCGCCATCGAATCACCGCTCGAACCCGCACGACGACTGAGCCGCCGCCTCGGCAATCAGGTGCTCTTCAAGCGCGAGGACCTGCAGCCCGTCTTTTCGTTCAAGCTCCGCGGCGCGTACAACCGGATTTCCGCGCTCGACGACGAGACGGCGCGTCGCGGCGTGATCTGCGCCTCGGCCGGCAACCACGCGCAGGGCGTCGCGCTCGCGGCGCGTCGCCGCGGCATCGGTTCGGTCATCGTGATGCCGCGCACGACACCGAACATCAAGGTGCAGGCCGTGCTCGACCTGGGCGGCGAAGTCGTGCTGCACGGCGACGACTTCGACCACGCCTACGAGCACGCGCTCGACCTGGCGCGCGAACGCAGCCTGACGTTCATCCACCCGTTCGACGACCCGGACGTGATCGCGGGCCAGGGCACGGTCGGCATGGAGATCCTGCGGCAGTGCCCGACGCGGCCCGACGCCGTCTTCGTGCCGGTCGGCGGCGGCGGGCTGATCGCCGGCATCGCCGCGTACGTGAAATCGCTGTATCCGCAGGTGCGCATCGTCGGCGTGGAACCCGAGGACGCATCGAGCATGCACGACTCGCTGCGATCCGGCGAACGCGTCACCCTGGAGCGCGTCGGCATCTTCGCCGACGGCGTGGCGGTGCGGCGCGTCGGCGAGGAGACGTTCCGTCTCGCGCGCAAGTACGTCGACGAAGTGCTGCTCGTCACCACCGACGAGATCTGCGCGGCGATCCAGGACATCTTCGAGGACAACCGCACGATCGCCGAGCCGGCCGGCGCGCTCGCCGTGGCCGGCATCAAGCGGTACGTCGCGCGCGAACAGTGCCGCGACCAGACGCTCGTCGCGATCAACGGCGGCGCCAACATCAACTTCGACCGGTTGCGGCACGTCGCCGAGCGGGCCGACATCGGCGCGCAGCGCGAGGCGCTGCTCGCGGTCGAGATTCCCGAGCAGCCCGGCAGTTTCCTGAGGTTCTGCCGGTTGCTCGGCCGGCGCAGCGTCACCGAGTTCAACTACCGCTACGCCGACGCGCGTTCGGCCCGCATCTTCGCGGGCGTCGCGCTCGCCGAGGGCCGCCGCGAAAAGGAGGCGCTGCTGTCGCTGGTCGCCGACGCGGGCTATCGCGTGATCGACATGAGCGACGACGAGATGGCGAAACTGCACGTGCGGTACATGGTTGGCGGCCATGCCCGCGGCCTCGAGCACGAGCGCCTGTTCCGGTTCGAATTTCCAGAACGGCCCGGTGCGCTGCTGCGTTTCCTCGAGTCGATCGGGGTGAACTGGAACATCAGCCTGTTCCACTACCGCAACCACGGGTCGGACTACGGCCGTGTGCTCGCCGGCGTGCAGGTTCCGCCGTCGGACGATCGTGAGTTCGCGCGTCACCTGGCGGAACTGCAGTACGTCTATGCCGAGGAGACGCAGAATCCGGCCTACCGGATGTTCCTAGGCGAGTGAGTGCGTGGGCGAAAGGTGGCGCACCGGAGACGCAGGTCGCGCTGACCGGCATCGGCGCCGGCGAACAGCAGCAGCAACAGAAGCAGAAGAGCGCGGGTCGGTAGCGTGCCGCACCTGGCTCATCGCGACGGCAGCAGCGCGTAGCGGCGCGTCGAGAACAGGCTCACGAATTCGCCGAACACGCGCTCGCTGAGCGGCGTGGTCAGCGGCAGGTGACGTCGCGTCGCCGCGCGGATCCTCGCGATCCGCGCGGCGTCGTTCCAGTGGCGTTCGATTTCGTGGCGCCCGCTCGGTGCACGGAGCCACCGCTCGATCAGCGCATCGTCGGCTTCGAGGTGGAATTGCAGGCCCCAGGCGCGGTCGCCGAGCCGATACGCCTGGTGTCGACAGCTGCGGGTCCAGGCGAGCGGCACCGCGCCGGGCGGCGGCTGGAACGCGTAGGCGTGCCATTGGAACACGTAGCGCGGCGACCGCTCGAAATGCCGGAACAGCAGGTCGTCGTGCGCGTGCGTGCGCGTGTGCAGCCGGTACCAGCCGATCTCGGGCACCGGGTTCGGATGCACGTGACCCCCCATCGCCTGCGCGAGCAATTGCCCGCCGAGGCAGATGCCGAGCACCGGTTTGTCGGCGTGCACCGCCTCGCGGATGGCGGCGAGCTCGGCCTTCAGGTGCGGGAAGCGATCGGCCTGGTCGACGTTCATCGGCCCGCCCAGCACGACCAGCCCGTCGTAACGGCGCACGTCGGGCTCGGCATGGGGTTCGCGCCCGAAGTTGACGTAGCGGATGCGGCACCCGGCGTCGCGCAGCAGCGGGTCCAGGTGACCCAAGGGTTCCGAGGCGACGTGCTGGAAGACGAGCAGCTTGCGCATGCACCCATTGTCGCAAAGCCGCCCCGGCGCGCGTCACTGTCGGGTTGCGTCCACTCTGGCGTCATCGCTCGGGGACGCGTGTTGCGGCAACATGCCTGCATGACGGAACCCTACCGCCCACGGCGATTGCCCGAATGCTCGCGTCGCGAACTGCGCGGAACAGCGCATCACCTCACGGTGTGGCCGGGCGCCGATCCGCCGATCCTGTTGCTGCACGGCTTCATGGATTGCGGTGCGACGTTCCAGTTCGTCGCCGACGAGCTCGAGAGTGGCCGGACGCTGGTCGCGCCGGACTGGCGCGGGTTCGGCCGATCCGGGTGGACGCCGGGCGGGTATTGGTTCCCGGAGTATTTTGCGGACCTGGACGCGCTGCTCGATGCGTTGACGCTCGATGCCGTCGACCTCGTGGGTCACAGCATGGGCGGGAACATCGCGCTTGCCTACGCGGGCTTGCGACCCGATCGCGTGACCCGCGTCGTCACGCTCGAGGGGTTCGGCCTGCCGGATGCATTGCCGGGGCTCGCGCCGGGGCGCTACCGCGAGTGGCTCGATCAGCTGCAACATCCCGAGCCCGCCACGATCTTCCCGGACTTCGACGTGCTGGCGGACGTCCTGCGCAAGCGCAATCCCCGCCTGCCTCCCGACCGTGCCGCGTTCGTGGCGCGCGCGTGGGCCGAGGCCCTGCCGGACGGGCGGGCCCGGCTGCGTTTCGACCCGGTCCACAAGCGGGTCAATCCGATCCTGTACCGGCGCGAGGAGGCGGAGGCCTGCTGGCGCGCAATCGTCGCACCGGTCGCCCATGTCGCAGGCGCCGAGTCGGAATTCCTGGCGCGGCTGCGTGGGGCAGGGGACCCCGAGGCGATGCGCAGCCACGTCCCGCAACTCGAGTCGTTCGTCGTCGAGGCGTCCGGGCACATGCTGCACCACGACCAACCGCGTGCCGTCGCACGCATCCTCGACGAGTTCCTCGGCCGCCAGGCGCTATAATTTGCGGACAATACCAACGCAGCGCCGTCGCCGCGCCACGCTGCGGCCGATGCAGGGGAACCCCGCTTGAACCTGTCCTTCCGCCTGCCTCTCGCGCTGCTCGCCATCGTGGTGCTCGTGCTCGTCTGGTCCGGCATCGCCCCGTACGACCGGCTCACCTGGGTGCTCGAAGTGCTGCCGGTCTTGGTCGCCGTGCCGCTGCTCGTCGCGACCGCGCGCAGCTTCCCGCTGACGCCGCTGGCGTACACGCTGGTCGCGATCCACGCCACGATCCTGATGTACGGCGGTCATTACACGTACGCGCTGACACCGTTCGGCGAGTGGATGCAGGAGACATTCCAGTCGTCCCGTAACCATTACGACCGCATCGGTCACCTGATGCAGGGATTCGGCCCCGCGATCATCGCGCGCGAGTTGTTGCTGCGGACTTCGCCGCTGCGCCCGGGCAAGTGGTTGTTCACGCTCGTGTGCCTCGGCATCCTCGGCGTCAGCGCCATCTACGAGTTCACCGAGTGGTGGGCTGCGCTCGCGGGGGGCGACGCGGCAGGCGCGTTCCTCGGCACGCAGGGTGACGTGTGGGACACCCAGTGGGACATGTTCCTCGCCGGCTGCGGCGCGATCGCCGCACAACTCCTGCTGGAACGGATCCACGACCGACAACTCGTCCGGATCGACCCCCGCGTGCGGGACAAGTACACCTGACGCAGTGCGCGGAGCGTCCGCGGCGTGCTGCACGCGCTCGTCAGCGACGAAGACGCCCGAGCTGTCGCCAGCAGGCCGGGGGGCTCAGGCGTGACCGGCCGACTGACGCGATGCCGTGATCAGTGTCTGGACGAAAGGCGCGAGCGTCGGCTCGAACGACTCGAGCAGGCAGAGTCGCGTGTCCGAGGATGCCATCGCGATCCAGATCGCTCGCTCGATCGCGGCGCGATCGCGGGCGAGGACCGTGTCGGGCTCCTCGCGGGAACCGCCGCCGAACGTCCTGGCGACCAGCAGCAGGTACGGTGCGCCCGACCGTCGCCACTGCGCGATGCCGCGTGCCCAGCCTGGCCCGAGCGACAGCATGCGTTCGACGTCCGCGGGGCTCGAGCGCGGCCCGTACACGCAGGCCAGCACCTCGAGGTCGTCGAACGTCACGGCCGCACCGCCGCGATAGCGCGTGCGGTCGCCGGAGGCAGGAGTCGCGGGTCCGTCCATGGGCCCAGAGTAGCGACACGCCGCGGCTCGCCGACGGAATCCGCGCCAAAAAGGAAGGGGTTAGCGGATAGCGGATAGCGGATAGCGGATAGGGGATAGTGAAAGAAGGCGCGTCGCGCACGGCGTGCGGAGCACGCTCCGCACTAACCCCTAACCCCTAGCCCCTAAC
>DASUYI010000447.1:0-3694 GCA_036377475.1 Steroidobacteraceae bacterium
GGGACAACCGATGCACGCGTACGACCTGCGCGAGCTCGCGGGCGGGATCGTCGTGCGCCGCGCACGGGCGGGCGAGACTCTGAAGCTGCTGGACGGCCGCGAGATCACGATGGACGAGACCGTGCTCGTGATCGCCGACCGCGAGAAGCCGCTCGGTCTCGCCGGCGTGATGGGTGGCGACCACTCCGGCATCGGCGACGACACGAGCAACGTGCTGCTCGAAGTGGCTTACTTCCAGCCGGACGTGATCGCGGGACGCGGTCGACGCTACGGCCTCGTCACCGATGCATCGCAACGCTTCGAGCGGGGCGTGGACCCGACGCTGCAGGAGCGTGCGATCGAGCGTGCGACGGCGCTGCTGTGCGAATGTGCGGGCGGCATCGCCGGGCCGACGCAAGTGGCCGAACTTGCAGACGAGCTGCCGCCGCGGACGATCGTGCCGTTGCGACCCGCACGCGCACGGCTCCTGATCGGCGCGGACATCGCCGACGACGCGATGGCGTCGATGCTCGCGGCGCTCGGCATGGAGGTGACGCGCGGCGAATCGAAGTGGCTCGTCACGCCGCCGACCTGGCGCTTCGACGTCGCGATCGAGGAAGACCTGATCGAGGAGATCGCGCGCGTGTACGGCTTCGACAACGTGCCGGAAACCGTGCAGCCGTCGCACCAGCCGATCGCGCCTTGCACGGAAACCCGCGTGAGCACCGACGTCGTGGCCGACCTGCTGGTGCAGCGCGGTTACCACGACGCGATCACCTACAGCTTCATCGATCCGAAGTTGCAGGAGGTGTTCGCACCGGCCACGCCGACGCTCACGCTCGCGAATCCGATTTCGGCCGAGATGGCCACGATGCGGGCGTCGCTCTGGCCGGGACTCGTGACGGCGCTCGCCGCGAACCAGCGACGGCAACAAGCGCGCGTCAGGCTGTTCGAAGTCGGGCGCAAGTTCGTCGTCGACGGGCAGGGTACGCTCGCGGAGATCCCGGTCGTCGCTGCCGTCGCCGCCGGGCCCGCGCTGCCGGAGCAGTGGGGAAGCGCGAGGACGGCCGTCGAGTTCTTCGACGTCAAAGCGGACGTGGAGGCCGTGCTCCGTGCGACCGGCGCCGCCCAGGAGTTCCGCTTCGTGCCGGCGACGCACCCGGCACTGCACCCGGGCCAGACCGCGAGGATCCTGCGCGGTGACGTGCCAGTCGGCTGGATCGGTCGACTGCATCCTGAAGTCGAACGCCAGCTCGATTTGACATATTCGGCACTGGTGTTCGAACTCGAGGTCGAGGGTGCACTTCGCGCCAGAATGCCGCATTTCGCCGAAGTTTCGCGCTTCCCGGCCGTCCGTCGCGACCTCGCGGTGGTCGTCGACGAGGCGGTGGCCGTGCAGGCGCTGCTGGATTGCGTGCATGACGCCGCGGGCGAGGCACTGCGCGAGACGACCGTGTTCGACATATATCGCGGCGCCGGCATAGAAACAGGTCGCAAGAGTGTCGCGATAGGCTTGAATTTACAGGACGTTTCCCGCACCCTTACCGACGAAGAAACGGATGCCATCGTGGCTCGGGTCGTCGCCGACCTGGAGCGGGAGTGCTCCGCCACGATACGAGACAGATAAAACGAAAATGGCATTGACCAAGGCGGAAATCGCTGAAGCCCTGTTCGACCAGCTCGGCCTCAACAAGCGTGAGGCGCGCGAACTCGTCGACCTGTTCTTCGAAGAGCTGCGCATGTCGCTCGCGAACGGCGAGCAGGTGAAGCTCTCCGGCTTCGGCAACTTCGACCTTCGCAGCAAAAACCAGCGGCCGGGCCGCAACCCGAAGACCGGCGAGGAGATCCCGATCAGCGCGCGGCGCGTCGTGACGTTCCGCCCCGGTCAGAAGTTGAAGGCTCGCGTGGAAGCGTATGCTGGAACCCAGCAATAACGACGAACTGCCGGCCATCCCGGGCAAGCGCTACTTCACGATCGGCGAGGTCAGCGATCTCTGCGGCGTGAAGCCGCACGTGCTCCGTTACTGGGAACAGGAATTTCCGCAGCTCAAGCCCGTCAAGCGACGCGGCAATCGTCGCTACTACCAGCGGCAGGACGTGCTGGTGATCCGGCAGATCCGCGCGCTGCTCTACGACCAGGGCTTCACGATCGGCGGAGCGCGCAATCGGCTCGAAGGCGAAGAGGCGCGCGTCGACGTCACCCAGACGCACCAGCTTGCGCGGCAACTGCGCGTCGAACTCGAAGAACTCATCAAGATCCTGCGCCGCTGATCCCCGTGTTCGATTAGGCTATACTCCGCGCCCGGTCGGAGCGTGGCGCAGTCTGGTAGCGCACTTGCATGGGGTGCAAGGGGTCCCGAGTTCGAATCTCGGCGCTCCGACCAGTTCCGGATCGAGCAGGAGGCCGCCCGTCGAGGCGGCCTTTTTCTTGATCTTGCGGATCGGCATCCTCCGGGCGCACGCCACGAGCCGTGCACGGCGCAAGCTCGCGCCGCATGATCGACCTCGGCACTATCGCGGGACTGCACGCGCGCGGGCACGAACTCCACGCCTATTGTCGTCACTGCGATCGCTGGCGCACGCTCGACCTCGCCGGCATGGTCGCCGGCGGCCTCGGCTCCAAGCGCCTGCCCCTGCGCGTGCGCTGCCAGATCTGCGGCGAAACGGGACAGCTACAGGTGCGACCGCCCATGCCGGCGCGTGCATCGTCAGGCTGGATTCCACCACCCGTGCCACCGCTGCCGGCTGCGACGAACCGGCCTGTCGACGCGCCGCGAGGCTGCTGAGCGCGCGCACGATCAGGTATCGTCGACCCATGGAACTGCAACAGACACGATCGATCATGACGGTGGCCCTGATGGCGGCGTTCGCCGACGGGGCCAAGGACGAACGCGAGCGGGAGTCGATCCGTCGCCTCGCGGACACGCTCGGCGCCGATCCCGCGATGGACCTGCCCGGGCTTTACCGCGAAGTGCTGCTCGAGCGGCCGCGCCTCGACGCGGTGGTTGCGCCACTCACGACGCCGGAACTGCGGCAGTTCGCCTATGAAATGGCCGTGGGTGTCGTGAACGCCGACGGCTCGCAGGTCGAAGTCGAGGCCGATTTCCTGGCTCGACTCGCCGACGCGCTCGGCCTGCCGTCGGGCGCAGCGGCGGCGGAAGCGCAGGCCGCGGCGAGTGTCGCGGACGCTGCGTTCGAGCCGCCCCCGCAGCCCGGCACCGCCGGCGCTGCCGCGGGAGCGGCCGCAGCCGCGAGCAGCGGGACGGTGCTGGGCAAGGCGAACGTGAGCGACGCCGAAATGGACCAGCTGGTCCTGAAAGCGTCGATCACCAACGCCGCACTCGAGTTGTTGCCCGAAACGATCGCATCGATGGCGATCATCCCGCTGCAGATGCGCCTCGTGTATCGCATCGGCCAGGCCTACGGGTATCCGATGGACCGGACGCACGCGAAGGATTTCATTGCGACGCTCGGTGTCGGCCTGACGGGCCAGTACGTGGAGCAGTTCGGACGCAAGCTGCTCGGCGGACTGCTCGGCGGCCTCGGCGGCGGGCTCGGGCGGGCGGTGGGTCGCCAGGCCGCGAGTTCGGGCCTGACGTTCGCGACGACGTACGCGATCGGTCGCGTCGCGCAGCGCTTTTACGCGGGCGGCCGCACGCTCGATGCGCAGACGCTCAAGCAGACGTTCAGTGCGCTGCTCGCCGAGGCCCGGGGC
>DASUYI010000448.1:0-2030 GCA_036377475.1 Steroidobacteraceae bacterium
CATTGATGCTGGACGGCCCACGGTCCAACATAGCGGGCCTCGTCGGGCGCTGGCTGGGTGCCGGCGAACGATTCCGCAACGCGTGATGCTGCCGTCATGACGAACCTGACCGATCTGGAAAACGACCTCGCTCGCGCCCAGGGCGTGCGTGGCCGGCTCGTCGAATATGCACGGCTGATGCGGCTCGACCGGCCGATCGGCATCTGGCTGCTGCTCTGGCCGTGTCTCTGGGCGCTGTGGATCTCGGCCGAGGGGCGCCCCGACGAGCGCATTTTCGTGATCTTCCTGATCGGCACGTTCGTGATGCGCTCGGCCGGCTGCGTGATCAACGATTTCGCCGACCGCGAATTCGATCCGCACGTACGGCGCACCGCCAATCGCCCGCTGGCGCGAGGCGCGGTGTCGCCGGCGGAGGCGCTCGCCGTGTTCGCGGTGCTCGGCCTGATCGCGCTCGCACTGCTGATCCCGCTGAACCGCCCGACACAGGTCCTCGCGCTCGTCGGTGGCGTGCTCGCGGTGACGTACCCGTTCCTGAAGCGCTTCTTCGCGTTGCCGCAGGCCTACCTCGGCCTCGCGTTCTCGTGGTCGGTGCCGATGGCGTTCGCGGCGCAGACCGGCGAGTTGCCGCTGCTGGCCTGGGTGCTGTTCGGCGCGGGCGTGCTCTGGACCACGGCCTACGACACGATCTACGCGATGGTCGATCGCGAGGACGACCTCGTGATCGGCGTGCGCTCCTCGGCGATCCTGTTCGGGCGCGCCGACCGCGGCATCGTCGCCGCACTGCAGCTGGCCGCCGTGGCACTGCTGGTCGCCGCAGGCCTGCTCGCCGACCTGTCCTACTGGTACTGGCTCGGCCTGGTCGTGGCGGGCGCGACGGCGATGCACCAGCAGTTCCTGATCCGCAACCGCGATCCCGGCGACTGCTTTCGCGCGTTCCTCAACAACAACCTGTTCGGGCTCGCCGTGTTCGGCGGGATCCTGCTCGACTACCTGTTCGCCTGATCGGCGCGCGGCAGCACCAGGTGCAGCACCAGCGCGCCGACGATCGCTGACAGGAACGTGCCGGCGAGGATGCCTAGCCGGTCGGTCACGATGACCTCGCCGGCCGCGGCGTTCTCGAACGCGAGCATGCCGATGAACAGGCTCATCGTGAACCCGATGCCGCAGAGGACCGCGGCACCGTAGACCTGGCCGAACGTGACGCCCGCCGGCAGTCGCGCAAGCCCGGACTTCACCGCGATCCACGCGAACGCGAACACGCCGGCCTGCTTGCCGACGAACAGCCCGAGCAGGATGCCGAGCGGGATCGGGTCGAGCAGGTCGTCGACGCTCAACCCTTCGATGTCGACGCCCGCGTTCGCGAATGCGAACAGCGGCAGGATGCCGAACGCGACCCAGGGGTGCAGCGAGTGCTCGAGCCGGCTCGCGGGCGGAAGTTCGTCGCCTGCGTGCGCTCCCGCCGCCGGCACGAACATCGCGGTGACGACACCCGCGAGCGTCGCGTGCACACCCGACTTGAGCACGCAGACCCAGAGCACCGTGCCGACCAGGACGTACGGAGCGATGCGCCCGACGCCGGTGCGGTTCAGGCCGACCAGCACGGCGACGGCGATCGACGCGAGCACCAGTGCCTCGATCGAGAGATCGCTCGTGTAGAACAACGCGATGATCACGATTGCACCGAGGTCGTCGAGCACCGCGAGCGTCATCAGGAACACCTTGAGGCCCAGCGGCACGCGCGCGCCGAACAGCGAGAGCACGCCGAGTGCAAACGCGATGTCGGTGGCGGACGGGATGGCCCAGCCGCGGATGCCGACGGGGTCGTACCAGTTGAGCCAGGCGTAGATCGCCGCGGGCACCAGCATGCCGCCCACGGCCGCGACCGCCGGCAGCGCGACCCTGGCCGTGTCCGACAGTTCGCCGACGACGACTTCACGCTTGATCTCGAGCCCGACCAGCAGAAAGAAGACCGCCATCAGCAGGTCGTTGACGACGTGGCCGAGGTCCTCCTCGAAGCGGTACGAGCCGAC
>DASUYI010000449.1:0-2746 GCA_036377475.1 Steroidobacteraceae bacterium
CGAGCGTGAGATTCGACCGTCCTCGGTCACGCGCAGCTCGCAGCAGACGCAGAGCCGGTCCTCGTGCGGCTTGAGCGAGCACAGGCCGTTCGAGAGCGCCTCGGGCAGCATCGGCAGCACGCGATTCGGGAAATAGACGGAAGTGCCGCGCTCGCGCGCCTCGACGTCGAGCGGACGGCCGGGCTGCACGTAGTGCCCGACGTCGGCAATCGCGACGATCAGGCGCCACCCGCTGCCCTTGCGCTCGCACCAGACGGCGTCGTCGAAATCGCGGGCGTCCTCGCCGTCGATCGTGACGAGGTCGAGGCCGCGCAGGTCCTCGCGTCCCGCGATCGCGTCCTGTGGAATGCGCGCGCCGTACGCCTCGGCCTCGGCGACGGCGTCGTCGGGAAACTCGTACGGCAGCCCGAACGAGTGGATCGCGATGTCCGTCTCCATGCCGGGCGCGCCGTGGTCGCCGAGCACGCGTGCGACACGTCCCACGGGCCCGCTCGTGCGCGACGGTTGCTGGATCAATTCCACGAGCACGATCTGGCCCGATTCGGCGCCGTTCAGCTGGCCGCTCGGCACCAGGACGCGGTGGGTGATCCGCGGGTTGTCGGGGGTCAGGTGCGCGATGCCCGCCTCGACCTGCAGGCGCCCGACCACCTCCTTCGTGCGCCGCTCCAGCACCTCCACGATCGTGCCCTGCGCCTTGCCACGGAAGCGCGGCCCTTCGATGCGAGCGGCGATGCGGTCACCGTGCAGCACTTCGCGCATCTGGTGCGCCGGCAGGTAGACCTGCGCCGAGCCGTCGTCGGGCAGCAACCAGCCGTCGCCGTTGCGGTGCGCCTGGATCGTGCCCACGGTTAGGCCGGCGAGCTGCTCGCGCAGGCAGTACTGCCCACGACGGTTCAGCACGACCTCACCCCTCCGAACGAGGTCCGCGAGGACTTCCTCGGCCTGGACCGCGCCGGAATCGCTGAAGGCGGCCCGCAGTTCGTCGAGCCGCAGCGGCCGCCCGGCCTTGCGCAGTACGGCCAGCACGGCCAGGTCCGCGGTCTGTCCGGTCCGCGCCGTCGTGCGGCCGCGTGGGGTCTGTCCGGCGCGTCGGGCGGGCTCGGGAGTACGTCTGTTTCGTGTTCTTCGCATTTTCCGTTAGATTGACAGTCCAGGGGCCCGCCAGTACATTGCGCGGCCTTCCAGCCCGGCCTCCGTGCCCGGCCGCGACCGATGCCCAGGTGGCGGAATTGGTAGACGCACTAGTTTCAGGTACTAGCGGGTAACACCGTGGAGGTTCGAGTCCTCTCCTGGGCACCACCGTCCCTCGACCGGCATCGGCCTGTTCCGGCGGCGCATCGCTGAGCCCTGCCCGGGGTTCCGGCGGGTCATGTGAACTCTAGCATCGACCCGCCCCCTCGCGGCGTCGGTGAGCGACCCGGCTCTCACTCGTCCGCGCCGCCGTGCCGACTACAATGATCGGTCCGCTCTCGACCGACACGGCCAGCCCATGAATTACACGACGATCGACTACTCGGTCTCCGACCGGGTCCTTACGCTCACGCTCGACCGCCCGGAACGACTCAACGCGTTCACGGTGACGATGGCCGACGAACTCGAGCACGCGTTCCGGCGCGCGAGCACGGACGACGAGGTCGGCGCGATCGTCGTGACCGGCGCCGGGCGTGCGTTCTGCGCCGGCATGGACCTCGTGACCTCGGGCAACGTGTTCGGGCTGGATGAAACGCAGGCCCCCACGCTCGCCGACATGCACGAGCGGCTCGACGACCCGGCGATCCTGCGCGGAGTGCGCGACACGGGCGGCCGCGTCGTGCTCGCGATCTACGATTGCATGAAACCCGTGATCGGCGCGATCAACGGTGCCGCGGTCGGCATCGGCGCGACGATGACGCTGCCGATGGACGTGCGGCTCGCGGCCGAGGGCGCGAAGATCGGGTTCGTCTTCGGTCGTCTCGGCATCGTGCCGGAAGCATGCTCGAGCTGGTTCCTGCCGCGGCTCGTCGGAATCCCGCAGGCGCTCGAGTGGATCTACACCGCCGAGCCTTTCGACGCGGCGGAGGCCGTGCGCGGCGGGCTGGTCAAGGCGGCGGTGCCGCCAGGGCAACTGCTCGACGGGGCGCGCAAGCTCGCGCATCGCTTCATCGATCATCGCTCGCCGGTCGCGGTCGGCCTCGCGCGCCAACTCGTCTACCGCAACGGCGCGCAGCCGCACCCGATCGAGGCGCATCGCGTGGATTCGCTCGCGATGTGGCACCTGAGCCAGAAGGACGGCGCCGAGGGCGTGCGCGCGTTCCTCGAGAAGCGCGCGCCGCAGTTCACGTCCAGAGTGTCGAGCGACCTGCCCGATTTCGTCGCGGAGTGGCTGCAGGCGCCTTGATCCTGTCCGCCGCTCCGGGAGCGGCCAGATCACGCGCGGCGCTTGGCGACCTGCCGGTGCCGATGCAGCAGCGGCTCGGTGTAACCCGACGGCTGCTGCGTGCCCTCGAACACCAGGTCGCACGCGGCCCGGAACGCGGGTCCATCGAACGCCGGCGCCATCGGCCGATAGAACGGGTCGGCCGCGTTCTGCCGATCGACGACTGCCGCCATGCGCTGCATGACCTCGAGCACGCGCTCGCGCGTCACGACGCCGTGGTGCAGCCAGTTCGCGATGTGCTGCGACGAGATCCGGCAGGTCGCACGGTCCTCCATGAGCGCGACGTTGTTGATGTCCGGCACCTTGGAGCAACCGACGCCCGGGTCGACC
>DASUYI010000450.1:0-3215 GCA_036377475.1 Steroidobacteraceae bacterium
TCGGCCTTGAACCCGCCGGCGCAGTCGAGCGGGCGGTCGCGTTCGATGTAGCGTTCAATTTCGTCGGCCGACAGTTCGCGGAACAGCACCGTCGTGCGGTCGACATGGGCTTCGGCGCGTGCCGAGGGCCCGTCGACCACGTGCACCGCGGTCAGGAACACGAGGTCGCGGCCGGACGATCGCTGCAACTGCTCGCGGCATCGTTCGACCGTGCCGGGCTTGTCGAGCACGTCGCTGCCACGCAGCGCGACCTGGTCGGAGCCGATGACGACCGCCGCCGGGTGCAGCCGCGCCACCGCTTCCGCCTTCAGGCGCGCCAGTCGTGCGGCCATCTCGACCGCCGATTCCCCGGCTTGTCGCGCCTCCTCGACCTGGGGCGCCACGCAATCGAAAGGCACGCCGAGACGTCCCAGCAGCGCACGCCTGTAGCGCGAGGTCGATGCGAGAATCAGGCCCTTGGAAAACAACGATTTAGGCTCGTTTTATTTTTGACAGGGGGGAGGTGGCTCACTATTATACGCGGCCCATGTCGCCCGGCCCGGCCGATCAGGTCAACGCTAAGGAGCTGGCGGCGCGAGCCGCGGTCGTCGAGCGTCGCCTGGACCTGGCCCAGCTCGACCGAGTGCGGGACGCGGGCGGCCTGCCCGGCACACGCATCGACGCGCAGCTGCGGTTCGGCTTGTTCGACGGCCGGACGACGGTCGGTGTGCGCGTCGAGGGCGTCGCGATGGTGGCGTGCCAGCGGTGCCTGCAACCGTGCGCAACCGACGTCGACGAATCGGAGCAGGTGATCGTCGTGCGCGACGAGGACGAGGACGTGCCCGGCGGGTTCGAGCCGTTCGTGGGGCAGCCCGAGCATTTGTCGCTCGCGGCGTTGATCGAGGAGCAGGTGCTGCTCGCGCTGCCGCTCGTGCCGACGCACGCGGCGGGCGATCCGCAGTGCCGCGCGAGTAGTGACGCGGAGGTCGTGCCGTTGGTGCCGCCCGACGCAGACCGGCCGGCTGCGCAAGCAGCGGTGGAAGAGAAACAGACGCCTTTTGCGAATTTGCGGGAACTGCTCGAGAAGAAGAACGAGCGCTGACCCGCATCAGGAGAGTAGACCATGGCAGTCCAGAAGAGCCGCAAGACCCCGTCGAAGCGCGGCATGCATCGTTCGCACGACCACCTGAGCGGCCCGGCCCTGTCGGTCGATCGCACCAGCGGTGAAACGCACACGCGTCACCGGATCACGCCCGACGGCTTCTACCGTGGCAAGAAGGTGATCGAGAAGCCGGCGGCCGACGAAGGGCAGGAGTAATCCTGCCCGCCAGGGCCCGCGCATGAACGCCGGGCTGTTGACGGTTGCCGTGGACGCGATGAGCGGGGACCACGGCGCCGAGATGGCGGTTCCCGCCGCGCTCGACGTCCTCGCTGCGACTCCCGACCTGCGGCTGATCATCGTCGGCCGCGGTGAGGTCGTGCGCCCATTGCTCGGCCGCGGGGGCGAGTCGGAACGGTGCCGCGTGGTCGAGGCCACCGAGGTCGTCGGCATGGAGGAACGGCCGCAGGACGCGCTGCGCCGGAAGAAGAACTCGTCGATGCGCGTCGCGATCAACCTCGTGGAGCAGGGCGAGGCGATCGCCTGCGTGTCGGCGGGCAACACGGGCGCGTTGCTCGCCACCGCGCGGTTCGTGCTCGGCATGATCCCCGGCATCGACCGGCCGGCGATCGTCTCGACGGTGCCGGCCGTGCACGGCCACACGGTCATGCTCGACCTCGGTGCGAATCCCGACTGCAACGAAGAGCACCTCGTGCAGTTCGCGGTCATGGGCTCGGTGATCGCCGCGGACCTGCACGGCACGGTCAACCCGCGCGTGGGCCTGCTCAACGTCGGCGAGGAAGACATCAAGGGCACCGAGGAGATCAAGGCCGCACACAAGCGCCTGCAGGCTTCGAGTGCCATCAACTATTGCGGCTTCGTCGAAGGCGACGACATCTTCTCGGGCGGCGTCGACGTGGTCGTCACCGACGGCTTCACCGGCAACGTCTCGCTCAAGACCATGGAAGGGCTCGCGCGCTTCATCAGCGGCGTGATGAAGGAAGAGTTCACGCGCGATCCGCTGCGGAAGCTCGGCGCCCTCGCGGCCACGCCCGCGCTGAACGCGCTCAAGGGACGGCTCGACCCGCGCGGCTACAACGGCGCGAGCATGGTCGGCCTGAACGGCGTGGTCATCAAGAGCCACGGCGGTGCCGACCGCGTGTCGTTCGCGAACGCCGTGCGGGTCGCGGTCACCGAAGCACGCAACGGCGTGCCGGGTCAGATCGGGCAATTGCTGACGAAAGTGTCTGGTGTCTAGTGTCTGGTAGGAAGCGGCTGCGCCGCGCGCCGACACTGAACACTAGACACTGAACACCAGATACTCATGCGGCGGCTTTCCGCCGCCTGCGCATCCGCTCCATCAACTGCCGACGGCGCCGATCGAGCTTCGCCTCGACCTTGGACGCGTCCTGCTTGCCGCCGGCCTTGGCCAGCTGCGCCCGGAAGTCCATGAAGTCCTGGTACGCGTCGAGCTCGTGCCGCAGCTCGCGGAAGACGAGCTCGATCATCACCGCATCGTCGAGCATGCCGATGCCGGGGATGTCGTCGGGAATGAGGTCCTCGGGATCGCAGAGGTAGGCGAGGCCCGAAAGCACCGGGCTGCGCTCCTCCTCGCTCAGCGGCCAGCGATGGTCCATGACCATGGCGAGCAGCGTCTCGAGTTTCTCGAGCCGTTCGGCGACGAAATCCGGGAGGTCCGTGCGGCGCATGGTGCCGACGAGGTCGGCTGCCGCGCCGAGGATCTCCTCGTCGTCGGCGATCTGCACCGATTCGCGGGCCTTGTGCAATTCGCGTCGGAAATGGCGCAGGTCGCGGTCCGACAGCTCGATGGTCAGTTTATAACCCATGGGCCTCCCTTGCGGCCGCAAGCCTACGGGCCGGACCGTCTCGGGGTCAACGCACGACCTGGCGTGGTCGGTGGTCGGCAACGAACCGTGCGATTCCATGTCGGTACAATGGATGCTCCACGAGGAGGAAAGGTTGCATGCACCGTAGCAACGGCAGCAGGTGGTTGGTTCCCGCGTTCGTCGCACTTCTCGCACCGCTGGTCGCGACGGACGCGCTCGCCGGCGCTGCGGAGTACCTGCTGCCCGTCAACGGCGACAACGTGATCGGCGTCGTGACGACCGCGGTGGCC
>DASUYI010000451.1:0-5181 GCA_036377475.1 Steroidobacteraceae bacterium
CCCGCGCCGCGATCCCCCGACTTCCGCAACGGCTTGCCGTCGACGGCCGTGATCACGTCGCCCTTGCGCAAGCCGGCCGTTTCCGCCGGTCCCGACGGGCTCACGCTCATGACCTCGACGCCGTCGGTCCGGGCCTGCTCGCCACCGATGTTGATGCCGAGCATCGCACCGTGAGGCCTCGGTATGCCGTTTCGAGACTTGAGCACGTCCGCATCGCGGCCATAGAGCTTGCCGGTCAGGTCGGCCACGTCGCGTGCTGCGTCGTCGAGTCGGGACTGCGCATCCTTGAGTTGCTTCTCGAGCGCCGCGCGCTCCTGTGGCGTCTGTTCCGCGGCGTGCGCCGGCGCCGCGACCGCGACGACCAGCGCCAGCAGCACCAGGCCGGCCCACAGCGCGGCTTGCAGCCGCCGGTGTTCGACGCCTCGCGCCAGCATCATCGTCCTGCCCATCGCGTTCCTGATCATCGTCATCGGTGACTCCGTTGTCGTCCTGTTGCTTGCAGCGGTGCGCGACGCGCGGTCACATCGCGATGGGCTGCGCTTCGACATACCGCAACCGCACCAGCGTGTTCATCGCGTCGACGCGCTCGCGCCAGAGCTGTTCCGCCTCGAACGCGTCGCCGCTCGCCGAAATCCGGTGGTCGATCCACTGCACCTGGGCCTCGAGCGTGTCGATCGGCATGGCCGTGCCCGCTCGCTGCACCGCCGGGCGCTCGCCCAGCAGCGCCAGCGCGTCCTCGAGCGCCGCCGACTGGGTGCGCAGCTGGGCGACACGATCGAGCGCAATCGCCTCCTGCGCGGTGAGCGGCGCCACCAGCCGCGCCGCAGTCGCGTCCCCGTGCGTGGCCGGTGCGTCGCTGACCCGCCAGGCGACGGCGGCAGCGATCACCGCCAGCGACGCCGCGACGGCGGCACGGTCGAAGCGCGCGCGTGTGCGAGCCCTCCGGACGCGGGCCGCGAGCCGTTCGCGCACCCGGCTCCAGCCCCGTTCGTCCGGCGGTGCCGATGGGAGCGTCCGCAGTCGCGCCCGAAGCCTGGACGTTTCGGCGAGCGCCGCCGTGCACTCGGTGCAGCTTTCGACGTGGGCGCGCACGGCCGCGTCGACCGGCTCGCCGTCGCGCAGGCTCAATAGATGCTCGACACGGGCATGCATGACGACCCGACCCCTTCGGATTGCAGCTCGACGCGGAGACGCTCGTGCGCCCGCGCGAGTTGCGATTTGGAAAAACTGGCGCTCGCTCCGAACATCGCGCCGATCTCGGCGTGGGTGTAGCCCTCGACGTCGTGCAGCCAGACGACGGCGCGCGCCGTGTCGCCGAGACGGGCTAGGGCCCGGTCGAGGTCGATCGCGTCGCCGCTCTCATGGGCGGCGTGCGCCGAGGCTGCATCGTCGACGGGCCAGAACTCCTCGCCGCTGCCCGCCTCGGCATCGTCGTCGCCGAGCTGGCGACCGAGCCAGCGCCGGCTGCGCTGCCATGGCGACCGCAGGTGCATCAGGCACCGCGAGACCGCGATGCTCCGCACCCAGCCCGCGAACGAGCCACGTCCTTCGTACTGGTGCAGCCGCGTGATCACGTCGACGAAGACGTCCTGCGCCACGTCCTCGGCCGCGGCACGATGCGCGAGCAACCGACGCGCGAGCGTGCGCACGGGTCGCTCGAACGCGCGGTAGATCTGCTCGAGCGCGCCGTCGTCGCCGGCCAGCGCCCGTTCGAGCAACTCGGATTCGACGACGTCGATGTCGGGAAACGCGGGCATTCTGCGGGGTTAGATGCGCGAGCCGCGCAAAAGGTCGCGTCGCCTGTGGTCGAGCGAAAGCGAGGGCGATCAGCCCTGGTTCGGCGGCAGCGGCGCGGCGGTCGCGACGACCGCCGACGGGCTCGTCGCACCGGCTCCGGCGCACTTGAAGAACGGCGACTCCGCCAGCCACTTGCGATCCGGGTAGTAGGCGAACAGCAGCGCGCCACCCTTCAGCGTGTCGATCACCGTGCGCGCCACCTCCTCGCGCACGGCGGGGCAGCCCCAGCTGCGCCCGAGCCGCCCGAGCCGGTCCGCGATCGCCTGGCTCACGTACGGCGCGCCGTGCATGACGATCGCGCGGGCCAGCGCATTGTCGTTGAAGCCGGGATCGAGGCCGCGCAGGCGCAGCGAGTAGCCGTTGCTGCCGTAGTAGGTGTCTGCCGTCTGGTAGAGACCGATGCTGGACATCCTGCTGCCTTCGACGTTCGAGAACCGTTCGGCGAGCCCCGCGCCGGTGTTGCGGCCGTGCGCGACGAGTTCCTCGAAGAGCAGTCGCCGGCGCTGCAGGTCGAACACCCAGAGCCGTGGTTGCGTCGACGGGAGCGAGTAATCGATGACCGCGAGGTGGCCGAAGCCGTCGAGAAGTCCCTGGGCACGTGCGCACTCCGCGGCCCGCGCCGCGAGGCCCAGCACGTCGGGGTTCGCCGCAGGCGCCGCGGCCCGGAGTTGCGCGAACAGGCTCGAATCGACATCGGCCGCGACGGCGGGCAGCCCCGGCAGTGCACCCACGCCCAGCAGGACGAGCGTCGCGAGGCGGCTGCGCAGGCTCCGTCGCATTCCTGGTCGGTCTCCTCGAGGTGGGCGGGCGTCCGCGGCGAAGCGGCCGTCCGTCTGACCGGGCGAAGGGCAGCGAGTTCCGTCGTCCGCAGCATCCTGGACGGTCTGGCCCGCCGGGATCCTGCTCGGCAACGCTCGCATAAGTCCATGATCGGGCGCACGTTCTGCCGCGTCGCGCGACAATCGGTTAAGCTTCGCAGCCCTCCTGGCCGGGATGGCGGAACTGGTAGACGCACCGGACTCAAAATCCGGCGGTGGCGACACCGTGAGGGTTCGATTCCCTCTCCCGGCACCAAACTCCCTGCCCCGCGGTCTGTATCTCCAGATGAAGTTCTGTTCAAGCTGCGGCCAACTGGTCACCCTGCGCACTCCTGAAGGCGACCACCTGCCGCGCTACGTCTGTGACGCCTGCGGTGTGGTGCATTACCAGAACCCGAAGCTCGTCGTCGGCTGCGTGCCCGAGTACGACGGCCGCATCCTGATATGCAAGCGAGCGATCGACCCGCGCTGCGGGTACTGGACCATCCCGGCGGGCTTCATGGAGAACGGCGAGACCACGCAGGAGGGAGCGCGGCGCGAAACGCTCGAGGAGGCACTGGCGCAGGTGGAGATCGGTTCGCTGCTCGCCGTCGTGCACGTCCTGCACGCCGACCAGGTGCACGTGATGTTCCGCGCGCGCATGCACGAGCCGCGTTTCGGCGCAACTGCGGAAAGCCTCGAGGTGCGTCTCTGCGACGAAGCGGAGATACCGTGGCAGGACATCGCGTTCCGCAGCGTGGATTTCGCGCTCAGGCGTTATTTCGAGGACCGCCGGCGCGGCGTCGAAGGGCATCATTTCACCGCGCTGGATTACAGGAAACCGGCCGGTTAGGTACGATTCGCGTCTCCCATTCCCGCTCTCACATCGTTTCGTCCGGAGAAGTCCCGATGACCTTCGTCGTCACGGAAAACTGCATCAAGTGCAAGTACATGGACTGCGTGGAAGTCTGCCCGGTGGACTGCTTCCACGAAGGCCCGAACATGCTGGTGATCGACCCGGACGAGTGCATCGACTGCACGCTCTGCGAGCCCGAGTGCCCGGCCGAAGCGATCTTCTCGGAAGAGGAACTGCCCGACGGGCAACAGCAGTTCCGCACACTGAACGCGGACCTGGCGAAGCAGTGGCCCGTGATCACCGAGAAGAAGGAGGCGCCCGCCGACGCCAAGGAGTGGGACGGGCGGCCGGACAAGCTCCAGCAGCTGGAGCGCTGAAGCGAGGATCAGCGGGCGGCGACCGCCGCCTTCTGCGAAGCCTGCACGGACTGCACGAGTTCCTCCGGCGTCAGGAAGCCGCCGATGTAGTCGCCGGTCTGCGTGAAGATCGCCGGCGTGCCTTCGACGCCGAGATCCGATCCGAGTTCGTACTGCGTCTTGATCGCACCGTCACCGCACGCCTTCGCCTTGACGGGCTCGCCGCGCTTGGCGCGCGTGAGCGCGTCGCGCCGATCGGCGGCGCACCAGACCTGCTCCGCCTTCTTCCACGATTCGGTGCCGGGGCCGGTGCGCGGATACATCATGTAGCGCACGCGGACGCCCGCCTTGTTCATCTCCGCCATGTGGCTGTGGAACTTGCGGCAGAACCCGCAATCGATGTCGGTGAACACCGTGACCGTCATCTTCGCGCTTTGCGGTCCGAACACGATCATCTGGCTCTCGGAGGCTGCCGCCAGCGCCTTCGCGCGCGCGGCGTTGCGGCGCGATGCGGTCAGGTTCATCTGCGAGTCGAGGTCGTAGACGTTGCCGCTCACCAGGTACTTGCCGTCTTCGCTCACGTAAGCGATCAACCCACCCATGGTGACTTCGTAGAGTCCCGGGATCGGCGACACCGCGACGTCCTCCGGTGCAGCGCCGGGCAACTTGGCGATCACGCGCGCACGCACGTCCGCCGGCACCGATACCGGCGGTGCGGTCTTGACCGTGGCGGTCCGGTTCGCAGGCTTTTGCGCGGCGCCCTGGTTCTCACCGGCCGCCTGTGCGGTGCCGGTGGCAAGTCCGGCCAGGCCAGCCACCAGCAGGAGGGCGGCGATCGTCGTGGCGTGCGGGACCGGTGGCAGCGTGCGATACATGCGAAAGCGTTCCTCTGGATCAATGCCTGCGTCGAGCGAGCGAATTATGGGCGGACCGTGGGGTTCCTTAGATGACCGACCTGCCTCGGTCGAAGCACCGAGCGCCCGTCGTGACGGCTGCTTCTAGGACCACCGGCGTCCGCCGGGGTTCAACAGGCTGACGGCGCGCGGCGGCGGCGAGTCTAGCAGACCGGTCTGGAAAACCGACCCGCGGTTCTCCGCAGGACCGCGCAGGCTTCGCGGCCTCATCCGCGCGGATGGTGCTGCGAATGCAGGTCCTTGAGTCGGTCGCGCGCGCCGTGCGTGTAGATCTGCGTCGTCGACAGGTCGCTGTGGCCGAGCAGCATCTGCACGACGCGCAGGTCGGCGCCGTGGTTGAGCAGGTGGGTGGCGAACGCGTGCCGCAGCGTGTGCGGAGACAGTTCCTTGTCGACCCCGGCCTTGCGCGCGTAGCGTTTGATGATGTGCCAGAACGCCTGGCGCGTCATGCGATCGCCCCG
>DASUYI010000452.1:0-5323 GCA_036377475.1 Steroidobacteraceae bacterium
GGCTCGCTGCGCGACGCATACCAGGCGTGCCTGCGTTCGCGCACGGCCAGTCGCGTCCTGCTGACGCTGGTCGAAGCCGACGCCGCGGATCCCGACCAGATGTATCGCGCGTTGCTGGAACTGCCGTGGGAGACGCACCTCGGCACCGATACCAGGTTTGCAGTGGATGTCGTCGGCGAGCCACCGCGCTGGCTGCGTCATACGCAGTTCGCGGCGCTGCGCGCGAAGGATGCCATCGTCGACCGCGTGCGGGAACTCGTCGGGACACGGCCGTCGGTCGACACGAGCGCACCGGACGTGCGCATCAGCCTGCGGTTCGCACGTGAGCGCGTCACCGTGGGCATCGACCTCAGCGGTGAGCCGCTGCACCGTCGGGGATACCGCCAGTCGGGCGTCGAGGCGCCGCTCAAGGAAAACCTGGCCGCCGCGTTGCTGCTGCGCTCGGGCTGGCCCGCGATCGTGCGCGACGGCGGCCATTTCCACGACCCGATGTGCGGCTCGGGCACGTTGGTCATCGAAGCCGCATTGATGGCGGCGCGCGTCGCGCCCGGCCTGCTGCGCCGCCGGTTCGGTTTCGAACGCTGGCTCGGCCATGACGCGCCGCTCTGGCGCGAACTGCGCACGACCGCCGAGGGCGAACGCAACCTCGCCGTGCTCGAGGGCGGGCGTTGCGCGGGCAGCGACCGCGACCAGACCGCGATTCGCGCCTGCCTCGCGAACGCCAATCGCGCGGGGCTCGGCGACCACCTCGTGTTCGATCGACGCGACCTCTCCAACCTGCCGGCGACGCTCCACGCGCGCGGTCTGGTGCTCGTGAATCCGCCCTATGGCGTGCGCATCGGCGCACCGGAACTCGAGGCGCTCTACTCGCTGCTCGGTGAAAAGCTCCTGCGCTGTTTCCCGGGCTGGGAAGGCGCGGTCTTCACGGGGGAACCCGCGCTGGGCCGCGCCTTGCGGCTGCGTGCTTACCGGACGCACACGTTTTTCAACGGGCCACTCGAGGGCCGGCTGCTGCGGTTTCACCTCGACGAGTCCGCGGTCGAGCCGGACCCGGACCAGGTGCGCGCGGCGCGGCTCGAGGCCGCACTCGTGCGTCCCGGCGCGGTCATGTTCGGCAACCGGTTGCGCAAGAACCTCGCGCACCTCGAGAAGTGGGCGCGACGCCAGGACGTCTCGTGCTACCGCGTGTACGACGCCGACATGCCGGAGTACGCATTCGCCGTCGACCTGTACCACAGCGACGAGCGCTGGGTGTACGTGCAGGAGTACGCCGCGCCGGACTCCATTGCCCGGGACGCCGTTCGCGCGCGCCGGGACGAGGCGCTTGCAACGATCCCCAGCGTACTCGGTGTACCGCGCGACCGCATGGTGCTGCGCCTGCGCCGGCGCCAGAAGGAGGGCGAGCAGTACGAGAAACTCGACGCCGAGGGCCGGTTCCACGTCGTGCGCGAGGGTCCGTACCGCTTCCTCGTCAACTTCACCGACTATCTCGACACGGGCCTGTTCCTCGACCATCGCCTGACCCGCTCCCGTGTCGGCGAGATGGCACGCGGCAAACGTTTCCTGAATCTTTTCGCGTACACCGGCACCGCGACCGTCCACGCCGTCGGGGGCGGCGCCGACTCGTCGACCACCGTCGACATGTCGCGCACCTATCTCGACTGGGCCGTGCGCAACATGGACCTGAACGGGCTGCGCGCTCCGCAACACGAGTTCGTGCAGGCGGATTGTCTCGCGTGGCTCGAGGCGCAGTCGCAGGGGTCGCGGCCTGCACGGTTCGATCTCGTCTTCATCGATCCGCCGACGCACTCACGCTCGAAACGCATGGAACGCGAATTCGACGTCCAGCGCGATCACCGCTGGTTGCTCGAGACTGCGTCCAGATTGCTCGCGCCGGGCGGCGTGATCGTGTTTTCCAACAACTTCCAGAAGTTCCGGCTCGATCCGTCGCTCGCCGCCGGCTTCGAGGTGGACGACGTCACCCGAGCCACGATCCCCGAGGATTTCGTGCGCAATCCCCGGATCCACGTCTGTTATGTCGTGCAACCGCGGACCGGGGCCGTGCTTGCGGGCGCGCGAGGTCGATTCGATACTGGCACCTCCTGACGGGAGGTGGACGACGATGAAAATCATTCCTGGTTCGAAATACCTGATCCGCGCGCTCGCGCTGGGCTTCCTGCTGGCGCCCGTTGCGTTTGCGGAACCGCCGGCCGACAAGGGCAAGGCGGCCGCTCCGGCGCACGACGACGACAAGTCGGGCAACAAGGACCGGCACGACGACGACGACGACAATCGCGGACAGGTCGTCTCCGACTGCAACCACCGCGCGAACGGGAAAGACCTCAAGGGCAAGGAGCGCCAGCAGTACGTCGAGTGGTGCACCGAGCACGGCGAGCGCTACAAGTACGACGATCGACGCTATGACCAGGATCGGTCGTGCTATCGCCGCGCGGACGAGCGGGGCATGAGCGGCGATTTCCGCCGCGTCTTCATCCAGGATTGCCTGCGCAAGCTGGAGAAGAACCGCTAGCCGTGGAGATCTTCAAGACGTTCACGCTCGAGAGCGCGCACCGACTGCCGAACGTCCCGGCCGGACACAAGTGCGCGCGCGTGCATGGTCATTCGTTCCGCGTCGAGCTGCACGTCGCGGGCCCGGTCGATCCGCACCTCGGGTGGATCATGGATTTCGCGGACCTCAAGGGTGCGTTCGAGCCGCTCTTCGAGCAGCTCGACCACCATTTCCTCAATGACGTGCCGGGACTCGAGAATCCGACCAGCGAAAACCTCGCGCGCTGGATCTGGCGCAACATGAAACCTTCGTTGCCGCAACTCGCGCGCGTCGTCGTGCACGAAACCTGCACGAGCGGCGCTGTCTATGCGGGGGAATGAGCAACGCATGCTCCCTGACGCGGCACGGCGACGATGGCCAACCACCTCAGAGCAGGTCCTTGAGCCTGAACCAGAGCATCGCGAGCACGAGCGCAGGCATGCGCAGCGCAGGGCCGCCCGGGAAGTTGCGGTGCTGGAGCTTCGTGAACAGGTCGAAGCGCTCGGACTGCCCGGCGATCGTCTCCGCCACGAGCTTGCCCGCGATCCCGGTGAGCGCGATGCCGTGTCCGGAGAAGCCCTGCAGGTAATACACGTTCGGCGCGAGCCGCCCGAAGTCGGGCGCGCGGCTCATCGAGATGTCGACGTAGCCTCCCCAGGCGTACTCGATTTTCGCCTCGGCGAGTTGCGGAAACACCTTGACCATGCGCATGCGAGTCGCCGCGGCCGTGTTCAGCGCGTCGCGTCCCGAGTAACTCACGCGTCCACCGAACAGCAGGCGGTGGTCGTCGGAGCGGCGGAAGTAATCAAGCACGAAGTTGACGTCCGAGACGGCGATGTTCTCGCGGACCAGCGCCTCGATCCGCGCCTGCCCGAGTCGCTCCGTCGCGACGATGTAGGTGCCGACGGGCATGATCCGGTCACGGAGCTTTTTCGAGATCCGCGCGTCGATGTAAGCGTTGCAACATAGCGCGACATGCCTTGCCCGCACGCTCGGGCCCGTCTGCGTGCGCACGTGCACCGTGGCGCCAGGATCCAGCCCGACGACCTCGGTTCCTTCGAAAATGCGGGCGCCCGCCACCTCCGCCGCAGCGGCGACCCCGAGCGTGTAGTTGAGCGGGTGCAGGTGACCGCTGCGGTCGTCGCGCAGGCCGCCGACGTAGCGCTCGGTCTGCAGCAGTTGCTGCACCTCGTGCCGGTCGAGCCAGCGCGTGCCCGCATAGCCGTAGTCTTCTTCGAGCTCGCGGCGATGCTCGAGCAGTTCCTCGACATGACGCGCCTTGATCGCCGTGTGCACGTGGCCCCAGTGCAGGTTGCAGTCGATTCCGTGACGGGCCACGAGCGAGCGGAGGAGTTCCTGGGCCTCGACCGAGATGTCGAACATCCTGCGTGCGTCGCCGAGTCCGACGGCCGCGACGAGCGTCGACTGCGGGCAGGAGAAACCTGCGATCGCCTGGCCGCCGCTGCGACCCGACGCGCCCCAGCCCACGCGACGACCCTCGAGCAGCACGACCCGGTATCCGCGCTCGGCCAGGTGCAGGGCCGTGGAACACCCCGCGATGCCGCCTCCCACGACACAGACATCGGCTTCGACGTCGGCATCGAGCGCCGGCCGGTCCGGTGCGGGATTGGCCGTGGCCGCGTAGTACGACGCGATGTGCGGGACCGGCATGAAGGAACCTCTGCCCTCAGCTCGTCGTCAGGTACCAGTCGTAGTCGAGCGCCGGCACGTAAGAGCAGAAATCCATCATCTCGCCGCGACGCGTCTGCGCATAGAGCCGCGCGAAGCGCTCGCCGAGGCAGTCCCTGACGAACTGGCTGCGCTCGAACACCGCGAGCGCCTCGGGCCACGACAGCGGGATGCTCGGGGTGTTGTCGCGGTAGGCGTTGCCCGCGAGCACCGGGCCGGGGTCGAGCTGCTGCGCCAGACCGAGGTGCATGGCGCCGAGCACGATCGCGGCGAGCAGGTACGGATTCGCATCCGCGCCCGCGATGCGGTGCTCGACCCGACGGCTGTCAGGCGGACCGTGCGGAACGCGGAATGCGACGCCGCGGTTGTTGACCGACCAGCTCGGGTTGAGCGGCACGTAGGCCTCCGTGCGGAACCGTCGATAGGAGTTGGCCGTGGGCGCGCAGATCGCCATCACGTCGTTCATCGTCGCCGCGAGGCCGCCAATCGCGTGGCGCAGGCGCTCGCTGCCGGCGGGGTCCTCGGACGCGAACACGTTGCGTCCCTGGGCGTCGACGAGACTCACGTGCAGGTGCGCGCCGCTGCCGGCCTGGTCGCGGTAAGGCTTCGGCATGAAGGTCGCCTCCATGCCGAACTGCAGCGCGACGCCCTTGACCAGGCGCTTCAGCCGGATCGCGTGGTCGCACGCGAGCAGCGGATCATCGACGTGGTGCAGGTTCACCTCGAACTGGCCGGGTCCGTATTCGGCCAGCACCGTGCCGGTCGGCAACTCCTGCGCGCGCGCAGCGGCATCGATCGCCGCGAGCACGGCCGAGTACTCGTTCATGTCCTGCATCGAGTTGATCTGCGTCTTGTACTCGCGCCGCCCCGTGAGCGGCTGGCGCGGTGGCTGCGCATGCCCCGCGGCGGTGCGCTCCCGGTCGACGAGGTAGAACTCGAGCTCCACGGCCATCACCGGCCTGAGCCCGAGCGCCGCAAAGCGGGCGACGACGGCTTCGAGCACGTGCCGCGGATCGCCGAAGAACGGCGATCGGTCATGGTCGAACATCGTGACCTGCATCTGCGCGACCTGCTCTCCGAGCCACG
>DASUYI010000453.1:0-2410 GCA_036377475.1 Steroidobacteraceae bacterium
GCTCCTCGCCGGGAATCCGCCATGCTCAAAGCACTGATCGATTTCGCGATCAAGCGCCGCGTCACCATCGTGATGTTCACGGTCGCGATCGCGCTGTTCGGCTTCGTCTCGCTCTCGCGGCTCAAGCTGAACCTGCTGCCCGATCTGTCGTACCCGACCATCACGATCCGCACCGAGCTGCCGGGCGCGGCGCCGCTCGAGGTCGAAACGCTGATCACGCGGCCCGTCGAGGAGGCCGTCAGCATCATCCGCAACGTGCGCGAGGTGCGCTCGGTGTCGCGCGCCGGCCAGTCCGACGTCATCCTGGAATTCCTCTGGGGGACGGACATGGACCTCTCTGGCATCGACGTGCGCGAGAAGCTCGACCTGCTGCAGTTGCCGCTCGAGGCCGAGCGCCCGCTGCTGCTGCGCTTCGACCCGTCGAGCGAGCCCGTGATGCGGCTCGCGCTGCTCGACGAGAAGGCCCGCGGCGCCGAGGAAAGCATCGACCGTCTCAAGACCCTGCGCAGGCTCGCCGAGGACCGCCTCAAGCCCGACCTCGAGGCCGTCGAGGGCTCGGCTGCCGTCAAGGTGAGCGGCGGCTACGAGGACGAAGTGCAGGTGTTCGTCGACCAGCAGAAGCTCGCGCAGCTCGGGTTGTCGATCGACGTCGTCACGCGCCGCATCCGCGCCGAGAACGTGAACCTCTCGGGCGGCCGCCTCGAGCAGGGCACGCAGCGCTTCCTGGTGCGCACGCTGAACGAGTTCGAGTCCGTCGAACAGATGGCGAACGCGATCATCGCGACCCGGAACGCCCAGCCGATCTACCTGCGCGACGTGGCGACCGTCACGCGCGGCTACAAGGACCGCGAGGCCATCACGCGCATCAACGGCCAGGAGGCGATCGAGCTCGCCGTCTACAAGGAAGGCGACGCCAACACCGTGCAGCTCTCCGAGGGCGTGCAAGCACGCATCACGGAGATCGAGAAGAGCCTGCCCGAGGGCACGGTGATCCGCGGAGTCTACGACCAGTCGACCTTCATCGGCGCCGCGATCAGCGAGGTCAAGAGCGCGGCCGTGATCGGCGGCCTGCTCGCGATCCTGGTCCTGTACGCGTTCCTGCGCGACGCGCGCGCGACGCTGATCTCGAGCATCGCGATCCCGGTGTCGGTGCTCGGTACGTTCGTGATGATGTATGCGTTCGACCTCACGTTGAACATCATGTCGCTCGGCGGCATCGCGCTGGCCGTCGGCATGCTCGTCGACAACGCGGTCGTCGTGCTCGAGAGCATCGTGCGCAACCGTGAGCACGGTCACTCGCAGCTCGAGGCTGCGCGGCTCGGCACGGTGGAAGTGGCGGGCGCGGTTTTTGCGGCCACGCTCACGTCGGTCGCCGTGTTCGCGCCGATGGTGTTCATCACCGGCATCGCCGGACAACTGTTCAAGGACCAGTCGCTCACGGTCACGTTCGCGCTGGCGTTCTCGCTCGTGGTGGCACTCACGCTCGTGCCGATGCTCGCGGCGGGCCGGGCCCGCGCGGCCGCGACCCCGGACCCCTCGATCGTCGCCAGGCCGCCGGGCCGCGTCGGCCGCGGACTGGCCCGCCTGCGCGACGTGCTCGCGCGGGTCGGCGGCTGGATTTCGCGCGGGTTCCAGCTCGCGCTGAGCCCGCTCGTCAACGTCACCCAGCGCGTGAATCGTTGGGCCGACCGCAAGTACCCGTCGGCGATCCGCTGGGCGCTCGCAAACCCGGGCAAGACCATCGGCTCCGCGGTGGCGCTGTTCGCCCTCACGATGCTGCTGGTCCTGCCGCGGCTCGGCACCGAGCTGATTCCGCAGATGTCGCAGGGCGAATTCAACGTCGACCTGCGGCTGGCTCCGGGCACGCCGCTCGAGCACACCGACCGATCGGTGCAGGCCGCGCAGCGCGCGAGCGCGGCGCTCGGCAACGTCGCCCTCGCCTACTCCGTCGCCGGCACGGGCAACCGCCTCGATGCGAACCCGGTGGACGCCGGCGAGAACACCGGCCGGCTCAGCATGACCCTGGTCAAGGGCTCGGACCGCGCGGACGAGGAAGCCGCGATGACCGGCATGCGCAAGGAACTCGACAACCTGCCGGGCGTGCAGTACCGCTTCAG
Organism: Steroidobacteraceae bacterium; assembly: GCA_036377475.1. Lineage (GTDB taxonomy): Bacteria > Pseudomonadota > Gammaproteobacteria > Steroidobacterales > Steroidobacteraceae > RPQJ01. Next base: position 2,118 of record DASUYI010000453.1, read on the forward strand.
CCGTCCGGCGCTGTTCAGCATGGCCACGCCGCTGGAGGTCGTCGTCGCCGGCTACGACCTCGATCGCCTCGGCGAGGCGGCCGAGCGCGTGCGCGCCGAGATGCTCAAGGACTCGCGGTTCGCCGACGTCAAGACCACGGTCGAGGCCGGGAATCCGGAGATCCAGATCGTGTTCGACCAGGAGCGCGCGACGCAGCTCGGGCTGGCGGTTCGCGACATCGCCGATCGCGTGGTGCAAAGCGTGCGCGGCGAAGTCGCCACGCGCTACCGGCTCAACGACAAGAAGATCGACG
>DASUYI010000454.1:0-2178 GCA_036377475.1 Steroidobacteraceae bacterium
GTTGAGGCCGAGCACGCCGATCTTGGCGCCGGGAAAGAACGACAGGGAGATGTCCCGCAGGATGATCCGCTTCGGCGGAACCACCTTCGAGACGCGGTTCATGGTGTAGATGAATTGGGCCATACAGCACGAAAAAGGACGGGTGACGGGGACGGGCCGAGGGGGGCGAATCATACAGAAAGCATGCTAGTGTCGGCACGGGGGAGGGGCGCATTACACCAAGAAGGCCCGCCGTGACGGAATCGGACTGCAATGTGCTCCTGGTGGCGGGCGACGAGATCGCACGCTACGGTTTCGGCGATGGCCACCCCTTCGGGCCCGATCGGCACGAAGCATTCATGCGTGAGTTGCATCACTGCGGGCTGGACGGGCGCGTCCAGCGCGGCGTCGCGCGCGCCGCCTCGCGTGAAGAGCTCGTATGGTTTCACACGCCGGCCTACGTCGACCTCGTGCGTGAGCGTTCGGCGAGCGGCTTCGGCTATCTGGACGCCGGCGACACGCCGGCCTGGCGCGGCGTCTACGAAGCCGCAAGCAACGTCGTCGGCGCCACGCTGAACGCGGTCGACGCGGTGCTCAGTGGCACTGCTCGTCGTGCATTCATACCGATTGCCGGTCTGCATCACGCCTCGCGCGGCCACGCCGCCGGCTTTTGCGTTTTCAACGACTGCGGCGTGGCGATCGAAATGCTTCGGCGTCGGCACGGCATGAAGCGCGTCGCGTATGTCGACATCGACGCGCATCACGGCGACGGCGTGTTCTACGCGTTCGAGGACGATCCCGACCTGCTGTTCGCCGACCTGCACGAGGACGGGCGCTATCTCTATCCCGGCACGGGCATGGCGGCGGAAACCGGCGTCGGGCCGGCGCTCGGCACGAAGCTCAACCTGCCGCTGCCGCCGGGAGCGAGCGACGAGCACTATCACGTGGCCTGGCAGAAGGTGGAGCACTACCTGCGTGCCGGGCGTCCCGACTTCATTCTGTTCCAGTGCGGCGCGGACAGCCTGGAAGGCGATCCGATCACCCATCTGCGCTTCAGCGAGGACGCCCACGCGCACGCCGCGGCGCGGCTGTGCGCCATCGCCGACGAGCTGGGCCACGGCCGCGTGGTCGGCATGGGCGGCGGCGGCTACAACCGCCGCAACATTGCCCGGGCCTGGACCCGGGTCGTCGAGGCGTTCGTCGAAGGCAGCGGTTAGCCGCTTCTTTCCGTACAATGAGCCTCCCCAACGCGAGGCTGCCGATGTTCCCCAAGACCATGACCATTGCCGGGTTCGACCCCGAGCTGCAGGCTGCGCTCGATGGCGAGCGGCAGCGCCAGGAAGATCACATCGAGCTGATCGCGTCCGAGAATTACGCCAGCCCGCGCGTGCTGGAAGCGCAGGGCACGGTCCTGACGAACAAGTACGCCGAAGGCTATCCGGGCAAGCGCTACTACGGCGGCTGCGAATTCGTCGACATCGCCGAGCAGCTCGCGATCGACCGCGCGAAGAAACTCTTCGGTGCCGACTACGCGAACGTCCAGCCGCATTCCGGTTCGCAGGCCAACGCCGCGGTCTACCTCGCTCTGGTCAACCCGGGCGACACGATCCTCGGAATGTCGCTCGATCACGGCGGCCACCTCACGCACGGCGCGAAGGTGAACTTCTCGGGCAAGCTCTTCCGCGCGGTGCAGTACGGCATCCGTCCGGACAACGGCGAGATCGACTACGACGCGCTCGCGGCGCAGGCGCTGGCCGAGAAGCCGAAGATGATCATTGCCGGCGTCTCCGCGTACTCGCGCATCCTCGACTTCAAGCGCTTCCGCGAGATCGCGGATTCCGTCGGCGCTTATCTGTTCGTCGACATGGCGCACGTCGCCGGCCTCGTGGCCGCCGGCCAGTACCCGAACCCCGTGCCATTCGCCGACGTCGTCACGACGACCACGCACAAGACCCTGCGCGGCCCGCGGGGCGGGCTCGTGTTCAGCCGCCGCGAGCTGCCCGGAAGCGTCGACGCGGCCGCATTCCCGCAGGTGAAGGGTTCGCTCGCCGCCGCGGTCGACAAGACGGTGTTCCCCGGCACGCAGGGCGGCCCGCTCATGCACGTGATCGCCGCGAAGGCCGTCGCGTTCCTCGAAGCGCTGCAGCCCGAATTCAAGGAGTACCAGAAACAGGTCGTCGCGAATGCGCGCGCCACGGC
>DASUYI010000455.1:0-3140 GCA_036377475.1 Steroidobacteraceae bacterium
ACACGCTCGTCGTCAGCGTCGCCGAACCGCGCCGCAAGGTGCTCGTGCTCGACGAGCTGCACGCGAACATCCAGGACGTGTTCAACGAGCACGGCATGCAGATCATGTGCCCGAACTACGAGGCCGACCCGGCGGACAAGAAGGTGGTTCGCCGCCCCAGCCCAGAAATCGGGGACACTCTGGATTTTCCGGCGCCTTGCCCGTCCCGAAACCGGGGACATTCCCGACTTTCTGCCTGTTTCCGATGGAAACAGGGAGCGCGCTCGGTCACCGGACCCGCTCTTCGTGGCTTCTTCGGCCGGAAACAGGAAAGTGTCCCGATTTTCCGGAAATCCAGAGTGTCCTCTATTTCCGCTGGGGGGCGCGCTCGACGGCAAGGGAACCGACCTTCCGGCCCATGTCCGTGCCAACCTCCGTGGAGTTGCGGAAATGCACGCCGTCGCAGATGCGCGCCTCGGACACGTCGCCGACGAACTCCGGAATCGTGCGCCAGGATCGCTTGAGGTCCGGCGCGAGCGGGCTGATCGAGTTGAGCTGGGGCACGGTCGCATCGCCCACCTCGGCCTCGAGCACCGTGCCCAGCGTCGAGGCCACGATGCAATGGGCGCACGGGTATTCGGGATGCATCGGCGTGTCGATCAACGGCGCCCATTCGGGATCGCGCGTCGTCGCGTCGTTGCCATCGAGGTCGCCGTTGCGAATGGCCGTGATCGGCCGCCAGAAGTTGTAGAAGTACTTCGCGTCGAACACGGCGATCAGGGCGTCGTCCATCGCCATCGCGGCGACCGCCAGCAGCCGTGCATTGGCCGTCACGTCCCGGCCGGCCTGCGCCGCGACCGAACGCGCGACGTGCCAGTACACGACCGGCGCGGTGGCTTCCCAGAAGCGTGCGCTCGCGGTCTGCTCGGCCGTGCGCTTCTCGCTTTGGCGGGCACCCATGAGCTTGATCTCGTTGTAGTCGCGCGCCCAGGTCTCGGTGCCCAGGCCCGGCGGTGGTGGTGGCCGGAATTGCCGGCCGCTGCTCATGACCCAGGGCCGGCGCTGGCCCCAGTGCGGCACCGCCGGCAGCGTCGTCGGCGCATAGACGCCGGCCGCCGTGGTCGGTCGATACGCGTTCGGCATCGCTGCGCGATCGTCGGCACGCTCAGCCAGCACGGCACTTGCCGCGCGCTCACCGAGCGCGATCCCCCGTTGGCGCGCGGGGCCGTCCGGCACGGCACGCATCGCAGCGGCGTAATCGGCCTCGATCGCCTCCCGCTCGTTCGGCACCAGGTCCAGCAGGACACCGCGGTTGGCCGCGGCCACGGCGGCGTCAAGCGAGGCGCCGCTGTCCGCCGGGATCGCATGAGCGTCGGTGTACTTCTGCGAGACTGCGTTCGCGGCGGCGAACACGGCGACCTGGGCGAGCGCCATGGCCCGCACCGCGAACGGCGTCGGCGTCAGCTTCGACGCGATCTCCGCAGCGCGTTCGTTCGTCGAGGTGACGACGTCGGCGTACGCCGCCGACCCGGCGCCGCCCGCGACGAGCGCGCACGCGCAGACCATCTGACTTGCGAGCCGGCAAACGGAACTGATCGACGCCATGGGGCCTCCTTGCCGACCCTGTGCGAAAAGAACGGGCGTTGCTGGCGGGCCTAGTCTGCTTTTTCCTTCTCCACCGTCAAGACCGCGGGATGTCGCGGGACTCGATCACGGTCGTCCCCGGCGGCGAGCGCAACGCCGTTGCGACCATCGCCGCTGCGATGTCGCGCGCGGGCACGGGGCGCCAGGTGCTCGGCGCAAACTTCAAGGCCTGTTCCGCCAGCCGCTCGAACGGGCGCGATTCCGCGCGCTCACCCGCAATCACCGACGGCCGCACGAAACAGAGGCTCGGCCAGCCCATCCCGCGCAGACTGTCCTCGAGTTCGCCCTTGACGCGGGAGTAGAAGAACGGCGATGCGCGACTGGCGCCGAGTGCGCTCACCAGCGAGAAATGCGCGGCCCCGTTCTGCCGCGCGAACTCGGCGAGTCGCTTCGGGTACTCGAAGTCGACCTCGCGGAACCGGGCCTGGGATCCCGCCTTGCGGATCGTGGTACCGAGCGCGCAGAACACGTGCTGCGCCCGAAGATCGCGGGCGACGTCGCCCAGGCGGGAAAACTCGCACACGAGTTGCCGCACCTTCTGGTGCTTCGCAACGGCGCCGAGGTCGCGTCGCGTGAGCACGACTATGTCGGTGTATGCCTCCGCGGCCAGCAGGCGCTTCAGGCACTCCCCACCGACCAGCCCGGAGGCGCCCGCGACCAGCGCTGAATGCCCCGTCGTCACCGGGCCAGGGGCGCGAACTGTGGGTCGGTGATCTTCATCTCCGTCACCGGCCCGTACTTGCCGACCTGTTCCCGGATCTTCGACGCGTCGCCGATCAGCACGATGGCGAGGTCGTCGGGGTTCGGGAAGGACTTGTCGATCGCGTGGCGCACCGCGGTCGAGTCGGCAGCCGCGATGCGATCCGCGTACTGGTCCACGTCCTCCGGGCCGAGGCCGTAGAACAGCAGGTCGGCGAGACGCGCCGCCAGCTGACCGTTGGTCTCGAGCGTCGGCGGGAACTGCCCGAGCATGTAGCTCTTCGACGAGGCAAGGCTCTCCGTGTCGAGCGCGTCGCGACGCAACCGCGCGAGCGTCGCCAGCGCGAGGTCGATCGCCTGCACCGTGGTCTCCGTCTGCGTGTACGACGCGATGCCGTACGCGCCCGGCTGCGAGCCGCGATCGAACGACGCACTGGCGCCGTAGGTCAGGCCGCTGTCGATGCGCAGCGCCGTGTTGAGCATCGAGGTGTAACGCCCGCCGAAGACCGTGTTGACGACCGCCTGCGCCGTGCGCGCCGGGTCGGTCCGTGACGCGCCCACGTTGCCGAGCCAGAAGTACGTCTGCGTCGCCCCGGGCTTGTCGACCAGCAGCACCTTGCGGCCCGCGGCACGGGACGTCGCCGGCACGGTCGGCACGGGCGCGCCAGCCTTGCGCCAGCCACCGAACGTGCGTTCGAGCTTGCCCCGCATCGTGCGCGCGTCGATGTCCCCGACCACCGCAATGATCAGGCGGTCACCGCCGACGTGGTCGGCGTAGAAGCGCTTCACGTCCTCGAGCGTCACGGCGGCCAGCGAGC
>DASUYI010000456.1:0-2437 GCA_036377475.1 Steroidobacteraceae bacterium
GTCGAGGTCGCCAAGCTGCACAAGGAAGGCTACGAGTTCCTGATGATCGGCCACAAGGGACACCCCGAGGTCGAGGGCACGATGGGTCAGCTCTACGACGGCATCTACCTGGTCGAGGACGTGGCCGACGTCGAAACCGCACCGGTACGCGACCCGTCGCGCCTGGCGGTGGTGACGCAGACCACGCTATCGGTCGACGACACAGCCGAGATCCTGGCCGCCGTGAAACGGCGCTTCCCGCTCGTACGCGAACCCAAGCGACAGGACATCTGCTACGCGACGCAGAACCGCCAGGACGCGGTCAAGGTGCTGACGCCGCAGGTCGACGTGGTGATCGTGGTCGGCAGCCCGACTTCGAGCAACAGCAACCGCCTGCGCGAGCTGGCCGACCGCCTCGGCAAGCCGGCCTACATGGTCGACGACGCGTCGGGCCTGCAGGCCGAGTGGTTCGAAGGGGCACAGCGCGTGGGCCTGACCGCCGGTGCCTCGGCGCCCGACGTGCTGGTGCAGCAGGTGATCGCACGTCTGCGTGAACTCGGTGCGCTGTCGGTGCGCCATCTCGAAGGTGTGCGCGAGACGGTGCGATTCCCGCTTCCCAAGGGCCTGAAGGGTCCCGACGATGCGATCGACAAGTCGGTGCTGCACCCGATCCCCTCCTCTCACTGATCGCACCGACCCATGCTCGACATCGCCCTGCTGCGCCGTGACCTCGACGGCGTGATCGCCAAGCTGGAAGCGCGCGCGTCGCCGCAGCCCTTCCTCGACCGCGAGCGCTTCCTGGCGCTCGAGGGCGAGCGAAAGCGCATCCAGACGCGCACCGAAGACCTGCAGGCACGACGCAACGCGCTGTCCAAGCAGATCGGCCAGGCCAAGGCCAAGGGCGGCGACGTGGCGGCGTTGATGAGCGAGGTGGCCGGCGTCGGCGAGGAGCTCGCGGCATCGGCCGCGCGCAACGATGCACTGCAGTCCGAATTGACGGCGCTGCTGATGACGCTGCCGAACCTGCCGCATGACAGCGTGCCGCGAGGCGCCGACGAGCGTGACAACGTGGAAGTTCGGCGTTGGGGCACGCCGCGCGAGTTCGGCTTCACGCCGCGCGACCATGCCGACATCGGCCCGCCCCTGGGCATCGACTTCGACACCGGCGCCAAGCTGTCGGGCGCACGATTCACCTTTCTGCGCGGCCCGGCGGCGCGGCTGCACCGCGCGCTTGCGCAGTTCATGCTCGACGTGCAGACGCAGGAACACGGCTACACCGAGTGCTGGACGCCCTACATCGTCAACCGCGAAGTGCTCGAGGGCACCGGCCAGCTGCCGAAGTTCAAGGACGACATGTTCTGGGTCAGCCGCGGCGGCGACGAACAGCGCGCCGAGCAGTACCTGATCTCCACCAGCGAGATCTCGCTCACCAACAGCGTGCGTGAACAAATCCTCGACGCCGCCCAGCTGCCCATCAAGCTCACCGCGCACAGCCCGTGCTTCCGCTCCGAGGCCGGCAGCGCCGGCCGCGACACGCGCGGCATGATCCGCCAACACCAGTTCGACAAGGTCGAGATGGTGCAGATCACGTCGCCCGAGGCCAGCTACGACGCGCTCGAGCAGATGGTCGGCCACGCCGAGGCCGTGCTGCGCAAGCTCGAGCTGCCGTACCGCGTGGTCGCGCTGTGCAGCGGCGACATCGGCTTCGGCAGTGCCAAGACCTACGACCTCGAAGTCTGGCTGCCCGGCCAGGGCGCGTACCGCGAGATCAGCTCGTGCTCCAACTGCGAGGCGTTCCAGGCGCGCCGCATGCAAGCGCGCTTCCGCAACGCGCACAACAAGACCGAGCTCGTGCACACGCTCAACGGCTCCGGCCTCGCGGTCGGCCGCACGCTGGTCGCGGTGCTCGAGAACTACCAGAACGCCGACGGCAGCGTGACGGTGCCGGAGGTACTACGCCCGTACCTCGGTGGCGTGGCGTCACTGCCAGCGTGAGGGAGCCATGATGGACATCGAACGCCTCGCGAAGGACATCTTGCACGCCAGCGACACGGCGACCCTGCTTCCCCTGCCGAGCGCTGCCGATCCCTCGTTCGACCTGCACCGTGCCTTCGACGTCGCCGATCGCGTGCGCGCGTTGCGCCTCGAGCGCGGTGACGTGCCGCTCGGCTACAAGATCGGTTTCACGAATCGACGCATCTGGCCGCTGTACGGCGTGTTCGCGCCGATCTGGGCGCCGGTGTGGCGTCACACCACGACGCTGCTCGACGAAGCGCAGGTGACGGTATCGCTCGCGGGGCTGTCGCAGCCGCGACTCGAACCGGAGATCGTCTTCGGCCTCAAGGCCGTGCCGCAGGCCGGCATGGACAACGCGGCGCTCGCGGGCTGCATCGACTGGGTTGCACACGGGTTCGAGATCGTCCACACCCACTTTGCCGACTGGAAGTTCAAGCTCGCC
>DASUYI010000457.1:0-2317 GCA_036377475.1 Steroidobacteraceae bacterium
AGGCGAGCCGCAGGCCGACCATCCGGTGCTGCTCCGCCAGGTCGACGCAACGGCGGAACTCCGCCGCCGCCGAGCGCATGCGGCCACGCTGGTATTGCGCGTCGCCCAGTCCGCCGAACGCGCGCACGACGTCCTCGAGCGACTCGCCCTGGCGCGCGTGGTAGAGGGCGCGCCGGTGCGAATCGAGGCAGAGGTCGAGTTCGCCGCGGGGAAAGTGCAGGTTGCCGCGCAGCGTCCAGAGCCGTGCCTGGCGTCGGTGATCGTGCGGGTCGAGATCGCGCTCGGCGTGGTCGAGCGCGGTCAGCGCCTCGTCGTGTCGATCGAGGATGCGCAGCGCCGTGGCGAGACCGAGCCAGCCACGCGCACGACTCTCGGGATCGACCGCAAGCTCGATGGCGTTGCGGTACGTCGAACAGGCCTCGACCGCGCGCCCGAGCGCGAGTTGCACGTCGCCGAGCGTGGCGCGGGCCGCAGCGTGGTCCCTGGGTTCGCGCGCGAGTTCGGTCGCCCGCTCGGCATAGGCCAGCGCGCGCTCGAGCCGACATCCCTGCAACTGTTCGCCCGAGGCACGCACGTAGGCGGCCGACGCTGCGGCGTCGCCGGCCGCGGCGAGGTGGTCCGCGCTCAAGCCGGCATCCCGGGGGGCGAACCATGCCGCGGCACGTCGGTGCAGGTCGCGTCGAGTCGACCCGAGCAACGATTCGTACACGGCGTCGCGAATCAATGCGTGCGCGAAGCGCCTTTCGTCGGCGTCGGGAGTCACGAGCCCGGACGCTTCGAGCGTCGTGAGATCGAACCCGGGCGCGCCGAGCAGGTGCCGCAACGCTTCGAGGTCGAAGCGGTGGCCGAGCACGGCCGCCGCCTGCAACGCCTGCTGCAAGCCGGGATCGAGGCGCTCGACGCGGCGCAGCAGCAGCGCGCGCACGGAGCCGGGCAATGAGGACTCGCCGCTCGCCGACGCGCGCAGCAATTGCTCCAGGAACAACGGGTGGCCACCGGCGAGATCGACACAGCGCTCGAGCGTCTCGGGTGCCCACTGCCCGTGTGCGGCCGCGAGCTCGACGGACTCGTCGCGGTCCAGCGGCGCGAGGTCGAGCGTGGTCATCGGGCAGCCCCGGATGCGGGCGCGCCAGGACGGGCCGAGCGGATCGTCGTCGGCCCGCACGGACAGCGTGAGCAGCACGGGCCGCGAGGCGAGCGCAGCCGCGAGATCGGCGAGCGCAGCCAGTTCCATCGGCTCGGCCCAGTGTGCATCCTCGACGACCAGCAACAGTGGCTCCGTCGCCGCGCGCTGCACCACGCGCTGCAGCGCTGCGGTCCGGCCCCGTTCGCGCGTGGCGTTGTCCATCGCGGCGACGCGGCCGGCGCTGTCGGATTCGGTGGCCCCGATCAGGTCGAGCACGAACGTGCGATCCTCCGGCGCGACGCGGCCACTCGCCACGGCGGCGTCGACGCTGGCGACCGCATCGCCATCCACGTGCCCGGGTTCCACGCCCACGAGGCGCGCGACCAGTGCCGGAATCGGGCGCTCGAGCGCGGACTGCCCGAAGTCGAACACGCGCAGGACGTGCCTCGCGAGGCCTCGCTCCACCGCGGCGTGCGCCAGCGCCTCGATGATCGCCGACTTGCCGATCCCCGGTTCGCCACGCACGACCACGACGCGTCCCCGCGATGAGGTCGTCACGCGATCGAGCAGGCTCGTCAGCAAGGCCAGCTCCGCGCGACGGCCGACGAACGGACGGGCCGCGCGTTGCGCGTCCGGCATCGCGTGTGGCGTCACCCGGTGCGCCGACGGCGTGCCGGGGAAGGTGCGCGGCTCGTGCGCGAAGCGCTCGCGCAGCCGCGCCAGCAGGTCGTTCGAAACCAGCACTTCCCCGGCGGCGGCGGCGCGCGCGAGCTGGCGCGCACCGGCCACCGCGCGTCCGCCCAGGGGCACGGTCTCGCCGGTGCGACCCGGCAGCACTTGTCCCGCATCGACTCCACAGCTGAAGTTGGAGCCGGCGACGCGCGGCAACGTCGCGAGCGCGAGCGCGGCGCGGACGGCGCGTTCGTCCTCGTTGCCCGTCATCGCCTCCAGGCCGAACACCGCGATCGCGTCCTCTGCTCCGGCCGTGTCGAGACGGCCGCCGAAACGCTGCACGACCGTCTCGACCTGCCGCGCAAATGCAAGCGCCCGCGACCGCACCTGTTCGACGTCGTAATCGACATCGTCGGCGGCCAGCCGCACGCAGAGCACGACGGCGTCGCGCAACAGCGGCGGGGTCGCGCTCACCCGTTCGACCGGCTCCGCGACGACGGTGCCGTCCGACTCGTCCGC
>DASUYI010000458.1:0-3944 GCA_036377475.1 Steroidobacteraceae bacterium
TTGCGGGTGATGCACGAGTCGCGGAGGCGATCGGTCGGCTGCGTGCGTGGGACTTCAGTACGCCGACAGGCGTGCCGACGGGCTACGACGCCGTTGACGTGGACGGCGCGTTCTCGCCGCCCAGTGCGGATGAGGTCGCCCACAGCGTCGCGGCAACGATCTATTCCGTCTGGCGTGGCCAGGCGATCGGCAACGCGGTCGACAAGACCTTGCAGGGCCTCGGTGTGCCGACGCCGGGCTCGGCGGAGGCGGTGAAGTCCTTGCGACACCTGCTCGAGCGCGACGGCATCGGCCTCTCGACGATCGATTTCTTCGCGTGGACCGGGCTGCCGACACCGGCCCAGCGCCGCGATTACGTTGCGCTCAAGAGCCTGCAGGATGCGCTGGACCTGCTCGCCGGGCCCGCGTTCGTCAAGGCGTTCAACCAGTCCACGAACCAGGACGACTATCGCTGGGGTCGGCTGCATCGCATCGTGTTCGACGGCGTCGCGGTCGGTGGGCCGTTCAGCCTGCCAAATGCGGCGCTCGGCTATCCACCGTCGTTCGCGGGCCTGAGCGGATTCGCCGTCGACGGCGGTTACGAGGCCGTCGATGCCTCCTCGCACAGCGCGCGGGCCGACTCGGCCGACGAGTTCATGTTCGGGTCCGGGCCGAACCGTCGCTACGTCGGCGTGCTAGGTGTCTCGCCCGGATCGATCGACGCCGAGACCATCCTGCCTGGCGGCATGAGCGGCGTACTGACGAGCCCGTTCTACGCGAACCTGCTCGGACGCTACCTGACCAACGACACGTACCCGCTGCGTCGTACGCTCGGGGAGGTCCTGCAGGCCATCCACGGCGAACAGCTTTTCAAGCCGGCGAATCCGAGGCAAGGCCCGTCGAAGAACCAGCCGGCGGGACCAGAGGCACTTCAACTGATGCACTAGGGCCTGGTCGCAACATCTGCCCCGGTCCCGCGTGGCCCCAACCTCGTGCCCCATGCCGGATGCGATCCCGTCGCTCGCGCCGCGCCCGAGAAGGATGCCCTCGGCGTTGCAGGCGTGGGTCGAGGAGCACGCGGGAGAGAATCGACCGCTGATGGCGCAACTCGCGTGACCGCGTCGGGCCGGCGTATTCTCCCGGGAGGATCACATGGCATTTCGTCGGTCGCACCGCCCGCTGGCGCCGGTCCGGAGGAGCACAGACATGATCAAGGCGAAGCGTCGTGCCTTCCTGTTCCTTGCAATGGCGCTGGTCATCACGTCCCACGCCGCAGAATTGCCGGCGCCGGCAGACTCCTCCCGGGTGGAATCGCAGCAGAAGGCGGCCGAGCGGCTGTCGGCCATGACGAAGTTCCTCGCATCATTGCCTGCCTATCAGGTCACCTGTCGCGGCAGCTACGACGTCCTGCAGGATTCCGGCCAGAAGCTCGAGTTTCTCGAGGTGCGCGAACTCGCACTGCAGCGGCCGGATCGGCTGCGCGTCAGGCATCGCAGCAGCGATGGCAACGAGGACCTGCTCGTGTTCGACGGCAAGCACATCACCCTGTTCAATGACAGGGCCAACGTGTATGCGCAGGCACCGCAACCCGGGTCGCTCGACGACGCGATCGTCTACTTCGTGCGCGACCTGAAGATGCGCCTGCCGCTCGCGCGGCTCTTCACGAATCGCTCGTCGGAAGAACTTGCGCGCCGCCTGCAGAGTGTCGTCCACATCGAGCGAACCGAATTGCTTCCTGTGCCGACCGACCACATCGCCGGCCGCGTGGGCGACGTCGACGTGCAGTTGTGGATCGCGGAGGGTGACCGACCCTTGCCCATGCGGGTGGTCCTGACCTATGTCGACGAACCCGGCCAACCGCAGTACCGCGCAGACTTCCAGGACTGGAAGACCGCAATACCCGGAGGACCCGACGCCTTTCGCTTTTCGCCACCGAAGGACGCACGGCGCATCGTGTTTGCAGCGCAGCTGCCGCCGACCCGAGCCAGCGCTGCGCAGCGCGGCGACCCGGAGGCACAGCCATGAACGGCCGTTCGCATATCAGGGGATGGGCCGTCGCGCTGGCCGTCATCGCGCTGATGCTCGAGGCTGGCATCGCCGATGCACAACGCCGCGGTGGCGGCGGCGGTGGTGGCCGCGGTGGCGGCATTTCGCGCCAAGGCCCTGCGGCCGGCGGTGGCTTCTCGTCACAACGCAGTCGCTCACCAAGCGCCGCACCGGCACAACGTAGCGGGTCTCCGGCAACCCGGCCGCAGCCGGCGCAGGGGGCTGCGGAGCAGCGTCCGGCCGCTGGGTCGCAAGATGCGCAAACCCGACAGGGCAACAGCGCCCAACAACAGGGCACTCGGCCAGAGGAACGGACCGAGCGCCAAGAGAACCGGCAGGAAGGACGGACGGAGCGACAGGAGAATCGGCAGGAAGCCTACGACGACATCAACGTCTACTACCCGCCTTACGGCGGCTACTACTACGGCGACGACGACTGGGACAACTGGGATGTCGCCGTTGGCGTCGTGGTCGGCGGAGTCATCGGCGCCGCCGTTGCCTCCGATGACGATGACGATGATGACGACGACTCTTCGTCCTCCTCGACCGCGACGCTGCCTTGCAATCCGACGGTGACCCAGATCAGTGGCGTCAACTACTCCCACTGTGGCCAGACGTACTACGTGCAGGCGTACGGTGGCGATGGACCGATCTACATGCCCGTGCCGCCGCCGAAGTAGCAGTTGAGGGTTGCTTCGCTGAGCGAAGGCCCGCTCTCCGAGGCTCTTCAGGTCGCCCAAGGTCTCAGCGGGTACCTCCACGACACCTGCATCGGGCCGACCGGCAACCAACACACCAAGACCCGAGCGGCCATGGAGTTCTTCAAACTTCTGGTCCAGCAGTAGATGAAGACACTCTGTGCCGACGTCAGAACGGCGCGCCCACGACGAACCGCAGGGTCGAGAGGTCGCCGGCGAAGCGATAGCTGAGTCCCACACGAGGCACTGGCATGCCCCAGATCTCGAACGGGGGGCTCGTACCGAACACGAACCCGGCCTCGAGTTGGACGATCGGCACGTCGGTGCCCGTTGCGGGGCCGGTCGGTGGGTCGAGGAAGACATCGACGACAGAGAAGAAGCCCAACTGCAGCGGCCGGCCGCCGATGTTCTGCTCAAGCTTGCGGTTCACTTGAACCCCGTTGCGTAGCCGGACGAGGTCGTCGCTCGGCAGGTCGCCGCGGTAGCGCACGCCCGAATAGATCAACTCACTCGCGTGGAAGCCGGGGTGGCCATCGGCTTCGAAAACGCGCTCGGCCCGCAGGCCCGCACCGAAGAGCCGCGCTTCCACATCCCGTTCGTCTGCGACCGAGGCGCCCGCCTGCACGTAGGGTGCAAGAGTCCAGTCGCGCGGCAGTTCGAATCGGAATTCGATGCCCGGCACGAAACTGATCGAATCGACGTTTTCCGGAAGACCGGTGCTGACGACATCGGATGTCCTGAAGTCGAGGAAGCCGAGCGTCACCGGCAACTCTAGCCGTATCCCCGGTTTGCCGGGGGCAACCTCGCGCGCAGTCCATCCGATCGGTAGCGTATAGACCTGCAGCGTTCGGCCTTGGTAGTCGTACACGCCGGACCCGAATTCATGCGCGAATCCATACGTCGCGAACTGCTGGTCAGCCCGCTTTGCCTCGCGGCTGTAGCCGTCGCCCTCGGCCGCACCGGCGGGCCCTGGCGCGAGTGTCGAAGCCACGCAGGCAACCAGTCCGAGGGCACCGGCTCCGGTGCGCGACAGTTGGCTCTGCCGGGCGCGGGCGGCGCACAACCGATACACGAGTGCAACAATCTCAGACACGGCAGATGCGGTCGGCTGGGATGGGCCTCATACATGCGGCACCGTTACACCTGCGATAGCCGCGGCGTCCAGACGACGACAAGACGGGTCGCGCCTGCGAGAGTGTAGCGATCGGATCTGCTTCGAGC
>DASUYI010000459.1:0-5120 GCA_036377475.1 Steroidobacteraceae bacterium
AGCGCCGAACTCACGTACGGGAATTACAACGAGCACAAGTTCGCCGGCGTGCTGAACACGCCGGTCGGCGAGCGCTTCGCGTTGCGCTTCGCGGGACTCACGGACTCGCGCGACGGCTACGCCCACAATCGCTATGACAACAAGCAGTTCGCGACGCTCGAGTCCGACGCGTTCCGCATCGGTGCGAAATGGGACGTGACGGACGCGGTGACCTGGACGGTCAAGTACGACCGCTCACGGCTGCAGGGCGACGGCAAGGCCGAGCTGGAAATCGACCCGGACACGCTGACGGACGCGTCGCGCGCGCGCCTGACCCTGATCACCGGCGGCAATCCTCCGGACCTCGACGATGCCTTCGACCGCCAGAGCAACCAGCGCATCGCGGGCGACGTCGACGACGGCCAGTGGGGTCTGGTCAGCAATGTCACCTGGGAGCTCGCCAACGGCCACACCGTGCGGTTGCTCAACGGCTATCGCAGCTGGGACAACGAGCAGCTCGAGTCGGACGTACTGTTCATGCCCGCCGATTTCCTTGCGCGCACGGGCCGGTTCGAGAGCACCAGCCAGTCGTACGAACTGCAGTTGATCTCTCCGACCGACGAACTGTGGAACGGGCGGCTCGACTACGTGGCCGGTCTGTACTATTTCCAGGAAGACTATTTCGTCGGCGAGCAGTTCGGCCTCGGCGCCAACTTCTGCGGGCTCGTGCCCGCGGCCCAGCGCCCCGCGTGTGCCGCGAGCGCCAACAAGGCGAATGCGACCGTGCTCGACTTCGACCAGGATGCCGAGAACCTCGCCGCGTACGCGCAGAGCGACGTCGGCCTCACCGACTCGGTCGACCTGGTGCTCGGCGCGCGCTGGACCCGTGACGACAAGTCCGGGACCTTCGTGCAGACGGTCAACAACCCGTTCGGCGCATTGCTGCGCGCGGCCGAGAACTCGGCACTCGATCTCGGCGAAGACGCGTTCACGTACCGCGTGGGCCTGAACTGGACGCCGAACAAGGACCTGCTCGTGTTCGGCAGCTATTCGACGGGCTACAAGTCGGGCGGCTTCAACTCGGGCGGCGGCAACGTCGCGCTCGGCCAGCGTCGCCTGTTCGACAAGGAAACCACGGACAACTACGAAGTCGGCGCGAAGTGGGCATTCGCCGACGACCGCGCGCACCTGAACGGCACCGCGTTCCTGATGCAGCTCGACGACTTCCAGGATCGCGCGTTCGACGGGCAGAGCTTCAACGTCATCAACGCCGGCAGCGTCAGGAACCGGGGTGTCGAGGTCGACGCCGACTGGTCGCCGCAGGACTGGCTCTCGCTGTACGCGTCGCTCGGCTATCTCGACGCCGAGTTCGACGAGTACCGGAACGCGTCCTGCCTGCCTTATCCGGCCCAGGTCAATCCGTCGTGCACGCAGGACCTGTCGGGAGAGCGGCCGGTGTTTGCGCCCGAACTGCAGGCGTCAACAGGCGCGCAGGTCCAGGGAAACCTGGGCTCCAGCGGCGTGGGTTACATGCTGCGCACCGACGTGAGCCACATGGACGACATCAACGTCAACCAGATCAACGACAACAATCCGCAAGGCATCCAGCCGGCCTTCACGCTGGTCTCGGCGCGGTTCTCGCTGTACTTCGGCACGGAGCATCGCTTCGCGCTGACGTTGTGGGGCGACAACCTCACCGACGAGAACTACTGCACGGGCAAGGTCGCGCAGCCGTTCGACAACCTGCTCGGCCTGCGCGATCCGGTCAGCGGCGGCACCGTCATGCGCTGCCAGGTCAACGTGCCGCGCACCTACGGACTGTCGCTGAAAGCTTCGTTCTGAGGGTGATGCGCTTCCCGGCGGTGCGGCGCGTGTATCCGCACCGTCGGGAAGCGTCTTGACGTCTGCGGCCGCTGCTGCGATCGCGGTGGGTCAGCGCCGTCCCATGCGCGGCATGGGCCGCGGTGCCGGGCGCGGGGAGGGGCGCGACGTCGGTCGACTGACGTTCGACGGCCGGCTCGGCGCGGTGGTCGGTCGATTCGAAGCGCGTGCTGCCGGTTGGGTCGCGGCCCCACCCACGTCGGCGGGCAACGTCGAAGGACGCTCTGCCGGACGATCCGGTCGGTCGGGACGGTTTTCCGGCGGGACGATGACCACCGGGGGATACGGCGCGTAATAGCCGCCGTACCAGCCCGGCCCGTAGTAACTGCCGTAGCCCACGCCGACGTGCACGCTGGTCGAGACGCTACCGCCGCCACCACCGTAGTCGTCGCTTGCGCAACCGCCGGCGAGCGAGAGCGCGGCCAGGCAGGCCGCCACGAGACCGCATTCCAGCCGGCGAATGCCATGCTTCTGCGCGCTCATCGCCGTGCCTCCGCGGCTGCCGACAGTGCCACGATCCCGACCGGTGCGCCGGTCGGGTCCGCAATGATGCCGACCACGGCCCCGCCCAGCGGCGCCGGCTCGTAGATCACGCGGCCGCCGGCTGCGCGCGCGGCATCGGCGGCCTGCTTCGCGTCGGCGACGCGCACGTACGGCAGCCAGACCGACGTCGTCTTCGGATCGCGCTTCTGCATGATGCCGGCGCGCACGTAGCCACCCGAGACGAGGTGCACGCCGCTCCGCGTCGTCGCCGCGTCGCCGGCCGGGACCGTCTCGTAGCCGATCACGGAACGGTAAAACTGCGCGGCCTTGTCGACGTCGTTCGACCAGAGGTCGAGCCAGGCCCATTCACCGACGCCTCCGAAGTAGTCGGGTGGATCGCCATTCCTCGATTTCACGACGCCGAAGAGCGTTCCCTCCGGGTCGCGGAACACGGCCGTCTCTCCGCGTTCGCCAAGCATCACAGGCGCGTAGACGACCTGGCCGCCACTGCGGCTCACGCTCGCCGCGACGGCCTTGGGATCCGCGACCGAGACCAGGCCGATCCAGCGCGCGGACGGCGTCGCGTCCTTCGACGCCCGCGCGTCGAACACCATGCCGCCGATCGGCAAACCGTCGGCGAGCACGAGCGTGTAGGTCTCCCGGTCGTCCTCGCCGCCGTAGGTCTCGAACGTCCAGCCGAACACCTTGGCGTAAAAGCCGGCCGCGGAGGCGACGTCGGACGTGACGAGGTCGGCCCAGACCCAGCGGCCGGGCGTGTGCTGGTTCGTGGCCGGGTCGACGATGGGCGGCCAATAGCGTTCGGCAGCCACGGCCACCGAAGCGGCGCCGAGGGCCGCGAGGCCGACCATCACCAGCGCGCCAGCGCGCTGGCCCTTCCGGACGACGGACCTTGCCATCGTGCCACTCCGAGACTCGTTGTTGTGCCGCGATGGTAGCGCAATCCGGCGCGGGGCAAGCAATCAACGCCCACGAACCCAAGCAGGGATTACAATTGACTTCCGACGATGCCAAGGAGAAGGGCCATGTTTCGGTTACGGTCATTGCTTCCGATCTTCACGACGCTGCTGCTCGCTGCCGGGCCCGCCGTGGCGGACAAGTACAGCGACACGGTGCAGTTGTTCAAGGACGCGGGACAGAGTGCGTCGTTCTTCGGGAAGAGTTACGGCTACGCGGTCTTCCCAACCATCGGCAAGGGCGGTCTCGGCGTCGGGGGTGCGTTCGGTGAAGGTCGCGTGTACGAGCAGGGCAAGCACGTCGGCGACACCAAGATGACTCAGCTGAGCATCGGATTCCAGGCCGGCGGCCAGGGTTACAGCCAGATCGTCTTTTTCCAGGACAAACGTGCGCTCGACGAGTTCAAGTCGGGCAACTTCGAATTCGGCGCGAACGTAAACGCCGTGGTGATCACGGCGGCGGCCTCCGGCACGGCCGGCACGTCCGGGGCGTCGGCCGGCGCGAGCGGCGGCAAGAAGGACGCGACGACCGCCGGCGAGTATCACAAGGGTGTCGCCGTGTTCCAGATCGTCAAGGGTGGGTTGATGTACGAGGCGTCGGTTGCCGGCCAGAAGTTCTCGTACAAGCCGGTTGGGAAATAGTTCAGTGTTGGATCAGGAGGACTGGACGATGCAGCGCAGTACGATGACCCTCGCCGCGATCGGCATGTTCGCGATGTCGGGCATGCTGGTCACGCCGTCGGTGAGCGACGCACAGACGAGCGGCATGGAGCGGCGCGGCGATCGGCGCGACGACCGGCAAGGTGCGCGCGACGAGAAACGCGAGTGCAAGGCTGGGGACGAGAAGTCGCGCCCCGAGTGCCGGCAGGACAAGCGCGAAGGCAAGCAGGAAGACCGCCACGATGGTGGCGACGACGACGCGGCCACGCCCGAGCCCGAGCCCGAGAAGTCCGAATCGACCGGCTGACGCAGCGAGCCGCGATCCGGGGCACAGAAGAAGGCCCCTGCCTGGAACGACAGGGGCCCGTGATCGTCATCGCTCGGCGCGAGGCGCGCCGAGCCGGTCGGCTATTTCTTCTCGGTCCCTGTCGGCGCGACCGGCGCCGATTGCCCTGCGACGAACGGGTACCGCGAGAAGAGGTGCGCGACGGCCTGTTCGATCGCGGCCTGCTTGTTCTGCATCATCTCCTTCGTGACCACGCCCTCGATGCCGCCCTGGAACACCGCCTGGCGTTTTTCGCGGTCGATCACGTCCATCACGAGCGTGCCGACGTTGTAACGCCGCGTGGTCACTTCCGTTCCACCGTAGCCGTACGGCGCACCGTACCAGCCGCGATAGCCCCACCCCGGACCGTACATCGGCGCGGGCGTGGACTCGATGTCCGTCTTTTCCTCGAGCTTGCCCTTGAAGTTGATGACGAGGTCCGGATTGTCGGAACGCGTGTACCCGCGTGACTCCATCTCGCGCGTCGCCGCCGCCTGCATCGTCTGCATGGCGAGCGTACGGAACTCCGCGGTGTTCGCGCCCGACTGCGCGACGAATCCGAACGTGCGGTACTTGCCGAAGTCGGTCGACCGGTCGTAGTCGGCGCGGATGTCCGGCCCGCTCGCACACCCGCCCGCGAGCAGCGCAACGGCCACGAGGGCCGAGGTCGCGTGCCGGCGTTGCGAAAATCGCGAAGAAATCTGCATGGTCGATGTCTCCTCCTGTTGACTCACTGGGCCAGCGGGACGCCGCGGACCGCGGGCAGGCGCAGCAGGGCGTCGAGCTTGTTCTCGATCTGCACGAAGCGCAGCACCTTG
>DASUYI010000460.1:0-3874 GCA_036377475.1 Steroidobacteraceae bacterium
GGTGCCAGCCGAATTGCGCCGCCGTCACGCGATGTTGCGTCGCGAGCCGTTCGCCCAGCAGGGTCTGTACGCCCGCCTGGTCGGCGACCTGCGGTGACAGGTCGAGCCATTCGAGCGCGAGCACTGCGTGCCCGCCGGAAAGACCGACCGCGTAGACCTGCGGCACGCGCAGCGCCCTGGCCGCGCGCAGCGTCTCGAGACCCTCGGCCTCGGCCTCGTACGCCGGCAACGTCGCGGCAGAGGCCAGCTTCACGAACGCGTCGCCGCCCTGACCGGGCCACCGTACGCAGCGGTTGATGCTGCCGCCGTGGACTGCTTCGGCCGGGCGTGCTCCGAATCGTCGGCCGCTGCGTTCGGTCAGCCACGCGCCGATCTCGGCGTGTTGCGGCTCCGTACCCATGCACGAAGCGCGCGTCGCCGCCTCAGGCGCCGTGCCGCGCGTGGATGCGACGCGCGTGCTCGCGCAGCATGCGGCCGAAACCCTGTGCTTCGCAGAACGAGTCGAGCGTCGACAGGTCCGGCGCCAGGCGGCGCAGGTCGCCGACCCGCGACACCGGCAACGGCATGTCGCACGCGATGGCGGTCAAGCGCCGCGACAGGAAAGCCGCGTCGCGGTGTTCCCGGAGACTCTCGGCGACGAACACGGCGTTGCGGAACTTGAGCTTGCGGACTGCGTCGAGGTTCTCGAAGACGCCGGGCAGCGTGTCGAAATGCTTGAGCAGCGTCTGCGCGGTCCTGCGGCCGATGCCGGGCACGCCCGGCACGTTGTCGACGGCGTCGCCCATCAGCGCCAGGAAGTCGGCCATGCGCTCCGGGATCACGCCGAAGCGCCCTTCGATGTCGGCATAACCGTAGCGCACGTCGGCGATCGCGTCCCAGTACGTGTCCACCGGCGACAGCAGCTGCGTCAGGTCCTTGTCGCGGCTCACGATGGTCACCGGCAGCCCGGCCGCCCGGGCCCGGGTCGCGAGCGTGCCGATGATGTCGTCGGCCTCGTAACGCGAGCTGCCGTACTGCGTCAGCCCGAGCGCGGCGCAGATTTCGCGACAGAGCGCAAACTGCCGCTTGAGCTCGAACGGGGCCGGCTCGCGGTTCGCCTTGTACGGTGGATAGATCTCGTTGCGATAACCCTGCTCGAGGCTTTCGTCGAACGCGACGGCGATGTGCCGGGGCGACTCGCGCTCGAGCAACTCGCAGAGGAACCGGGCGAAGCCGAGCACGGCGTTGACCGGATTGCCGTCGCGGTCGGCCACGTCGATGGGCACGGCGTAGTACGCACGGAAGATGAACACGCTGGCGTCGACGAGGTAGAGCATGGTGTCTGAGGAACCTCGGAGGTCCCTTAGATGTCCCAGTCCGGTTTCGCGCCGGAGTAGGCGTCGATGCCCTCGAACATCGTGTTGACCAGTCGGCGCTCCTCGTCGTCGAGTTCCGGTCGATCGATGTCGAACAGCAGGATCACCCGCGTGCGGTCGCTGTCGTTCCACGCCTCGTGGTCGATGGAGTCGTCGAACACCCAGGCGCGGCCTTCCTGCCACTCGCGCACCTCGTTGCCGACGCGGAACCGGCATTTGCCCGGCACGACCAGCGGCAGGTGGCAGATCAGCCGCGTATTGATCATGCCGTTGTGGGGCGGAATGTGCGCCCCGGGACGCAGCTGCGAGAACAGCACCGAGGGCGCGCGGTTCGGGATGCGCGCGAGCGGCGCACCTTCGAGCGCTTCGAGCGTCCGTGGACAGCGCTCCGCATTGCCGGTGACGCACTCGCCGTTGCGCCAGAGGTAGAACGCGGACCAGTCGGGATTGTTGAGCATTCCCTGCTGGTCGTGGTGCGGCCGGTTGGGAGCGCCCTGGACGTACGGCGCGAATGCCTGCGGATCGCCGAGCACGCCGAGCAATTCCTGGCGGATCACGTCGGTCGCGGCCTCCACCCGGTCGAGCCAGGGGAACTGCGCACGCTCGTAGAACTGTTTCTGCGGCAGTTCGGGAAAGTAGTAGTACCGCGGCTCCTGCACGTAGATGCGCTTGCGCCCGAACAGCAGCTCGAGCGATCGCGCGAAGCGCGAGTCGCCCTGCCCCGTGTCGAAGCCACGCTCGGCGAGCCACGCTCGCAGGTGCTCCTCGTAGCGTCGTGCAAGACGTTCCGCCTGGCTCCGGGCCCGTCGCAATTCCTGCGCAAGGTCGGCGGGGAGCTTGTCCGCCGGCGGAGCGGCGCGCAGGGCAGCCAGGTAATACGCCGACGCCGCCTTCGTGTCGCCCGCGGCATCGAGACTGTCGGCCTTCAGCACGAGACCGCGCACGTTGCGCGGCTCGAGGGCCAGCACGCGATCCGCGGCGGCGCCCGCTCCCGCGTGGTCCTGCTGGCTGCGGCAGGCGTAGGCAAGCCCGAGCAGCACGGCCGGGTCGCGTGGCAGCGCTTCAGCGGCCTGTATGAACAGGTCGCGGGCCGACCGGCCGTCGCCGCGTCGAAGCGCCTCGGCGGCGGCTCGGGCCAGGGCCGGGCCGTCACGGGAAATCGTTTGCATGGCCGCGGAGAATAAGAGATCGGGCGACAACATGGCACGCCGGCGGCCCACGCCGGTGTCGGGCCGCTCGTGCGACGATTGGGCCAAATGGCGACCGTAGCGCTCCCAAGCACCGCGGATGAGCACGCTGAGCAGCGAATCGTGCCCATCGGCAAGGAGCATCTGGCGGGGTTCCATGCCGCGCTGGACCGCGTCGCGCGCGAAGGACGTTACCTCGCGATGCTCCAGGCGCCACCGTATTCGAGGACGCGACAATTCGTGCTCGACAGCCTCCGCGACGGCGCAATCCACTTCGTCGCCCTGGCGGGTGAGGAGGTGGTCGGCTGGTGCGACCTCCGGCCGAAAGCGGCCGCCACGTTGCGTCACAGCGCCGTGCTCGGCATGGGCGTGGTCCAGGAATATCGTGGGCGGGGGCTGGGCTCGCGCATGCTTGCAACCACGCTCGCGCTGGCCGATGCGCGCGGGTTGAGCCGCGCGGAACTCGTCGTCCGGGCCGACAACGAAGCCGCGATCGCGCTCTATCGACGGTTCGGTTTCGTCGAGGAAGGGCGGTGCCGCCAGTACCTTCGTCTCGACGGCGAGGATCACGATGCGCTGCTGATGGCCCGGCTGGTGGCCGAGCAGCCGACCTGACCCGGTTCGGTGCGGTCCCGCCCGGGGCTGGCCTATAATGGAGCGCCCGGCCCGATGTACGGACGGGCCACCGCTCTAAACCCCTGACAGAGTTAGAATTGTTTGAGCCGTCCGCAATGGCACGCAAGTTGCCGGCGTGGCCTGACGGACCGAACGCCATGGCCACCTCCCTCAAGACGCCGCCCTTGCGCCTGCTGCGCGCCTTCTGCCTCGCGGCACGGCACTCGAGCTTCAAGGTCGCCGCCGATCGGCTGGCGCTGACGCCGTCGGCCGTCAGTCACCAGGTCAAGGAGCTGGAGGAGCAACTCGGCGTCAGCCTGTTCGAGCGGCGCACGCGGGCCGTGGTGCCGACAGCGGCCGGTCGGCAGCTGCTCGAGGACCTCGAGCCTGCGCTCGAGGCCGTGGCGGCCGCGGTCGCGCGGACCGCGCGCAGTACTCATGCGCGTCGGCAGATCATGATCGTCATGCCGCCTTTTTTCGCGAGCGAACTGTTCGCGCCACGGCTGCCCGATTTCCACGAGAGCCACCCCGACATCGACCTGCAGGTCCAGACGACCGATCCGCGGCCGGGCCAGCATCCGGGCTTCAGCGATCTGTCGGTCATCCTGACCGACCAGGCGCCGGACGACGCGGCCGTGGAAGCGGTGCGCCTGCTGCCCTTGCAGCTCGTGCCCGTCGCCTCGCCCAAAGTCGCCGCGAGCATGCAGGGCAAGCCGC
>DASUYI010000461.1:0-2863 GCA_036377475.1 Steroidobacteraceae bacterium
GTAATCGGCCTCGCCGACCGAGACGCCGCCGGACGTGATGATCATGTCGGCCTGCGTGGCCGCCGACTCGAACGCGCGCAGCGTGTCTTCGCGCGTGTCGGGGATGACGCCCAGGTCGAGGACCTCGGCACCGAGCCGCAACAGCATGCCGTGCAGCGAATAACGATTGCTGTCGTAGATCTGGCCCGGCGCGAGCGGGTCGCCGACCGACGCGAGTTCGTCCCCGGTCGAGAACACCGCGACGCGCGGGCGACGCCGCACTTCGACCTCGCCGACGCCGATGGACGCGAGCACGCCGAGCCGCGCCGGCGTGAGGGTCGTGCCGGCGCCGAGCGCGACGTCGCCGCGGCGAATGTCTTCACCCGCGGGACGCACGTTCTGACCCACGCGATGCCCTGGCTCGATCACGGCCTGGCCCGCGACGACGCGGACGTGCTCCTGCATGACGACGGTGTCGGTCGCCTCGGGCACGGTCGCGCCGGTCATGATCCGGACGCACTGGCCGCGGTCCGCGCGCCCTGCGAACGGCCGCCCGGCCCACGACGTGCCGACGATTTCGAAGCTCGCCGTGCCGGAGGCCGGCAGGTCGGCGCCCGCCAGTGCGTAACCGTCCATCGCCGAATTGCGATGCGACGGCACGTCCACCGTCGAACGCACGTCGGCGGCGAGCACGCGGCCGAGCGCCGAGCACAGCGTCACCGTTTCGCGCCCTTCCACCGGAACGATCCCGGCCACGATGCGTTCGCGCGCCTCGGCGAGGTGCAAGGCCTTGTGCCCGTGCGCAGGCACGTCGCACGGGTCGACACCGGCCGGCAGCGGGTCGTGGTTCCTGGTCGTGGTCGTCGCCATCGTTGCGTACGTCCTTGATGCGGCAATGCTACTCAGGCCGGTCGTCGCGTGGAAAGCAGGCGCGCCTCGATCCGTTCGCGCTCGTCGGGATCGTTGACGTTGACGAACGTGTCCGGCCGATCGGTGAAGGCGACTTCGACGGCGCGCACGCGCGCGAACCAGGCGTCGATCTTGCGACCGCCCTCGGCCAGGTACGTCGCGAGCGACGGCTCGAGACCGGCGCGCAGCAGCAGGAACACCGGGTGCTGTCGCTCGCCGTCCGAGGCCACGGCCAGGTCCGCGTCCTGTGCGAGACAGGCCGCGTGCAGGCGGGACGCGAGGTCCGAAGCGAGCAGTGGCGCGTCGCAGGGGACCGTCAGCAGGAATTCACCCTCGAGGCGTTGCAGCGCGGTCAGCACTCCGGCGAGCGGACCGAGGTAGCCGGCGATCGAGTCCTCGAGCACCGGGTGACCGTACGCGCGGTAGCGCTCCTGGTTGCGGTTCGCATTGATCCAGACCGACCGCACCTGCGGCCGCAGCGCGTCGAGCACGTGCTCGATCATCGGCCGGCCGGCGAGCGGCACGAGCCCCTTGTCGACGCCGCCCATGCGCCGACCGAGGCCGCCGGCCAGCACCAGGCCGGTGATGTCGGCCCGCCGGTCGGCTCGAGTATCGATCGCTGGTGGCATGCCGGCATTCTCGCCCTCGACGTGGACGCTGTCGCCGAAAAAAGGCGTCCGGACGCCGCGAGCGATCCTTGGCGCACGACAAATTGACGCGGTGATGATGCGTATTGCGTCATTCTGTCGCACCGCTTAGGCTCGATGGATGCTCGCAGGTCGCTCGCTGTTGTTCGTGGGTCGCTCGTCCCGGGGCAACGACCCCCTGCGCCGTTCACTGCACCACCATCACGCCGTCGCGGAGTTCGCCGACACGTGCGCCGACGCGGAGCGCCTGCTGCCGCGGTGTCACTTCGATTGCGTCGTGGTCGACGTCGATTCGGCGACGGACCCGGCGCTCACGTGGATCGAGGGCCTGCGGCGCGAAGCCGACACGCCCGGCGTCTACGTCGTGGCGCGCGACGACGCTGCGATCGCGGCCGCCTGTCGGCGCGCCGGGGTCAGCACCGTGTTGCACCCGCCGCTCGAGGCCAAGGCGCTGCTCGGGTTGCTGACCTTGATTCCGGCGGCAACGCAAGGCCCCGCCGCCGCGCCGCCCCGCCGCCAGGCCGCGCCCGTGGCGACGGCGCGCACGCACCTGATCGGCGACAGTGCCCCGATGTGCCGCGTGCGCTCGATCGTCGAACGCGTGGCGCCAACTTCGGCAACGGTGTTGATCGAGGGCGAAACGGGCACCGGCAAGGAACTCGTCGCGCGGCTTGTGCACGAGCGCAGCGGCCGGCGCGGGCCGTTCGTCCCGGTCAATTGCGGCGCCATCCCCGCCGAACTCATGGAGACCGAGTTGTTCGGTCACGCCCGCGGCGCGTTCACCGGCGCGCACCAGCAGCGCGAGGGCCTGTTCGTCGCCGCTCGCGGGGGCACGCTGTTCCTCGACGAGATCAGCGAAATGCGCGGCGACCTGCAGGTCAAGCTGCTGCGCGCGCTCGAGGAGGGACGCATACGGCCGGTCGGCGCGGACCGCGAACTGCCGATCGACGTGCGCATCGTGGCCTCGACGCAGCCAGGGCTGCTCGAACGCGTGCGGCAGCGGCTGTTCCGCGAGGACCTGTATTACCGGCTCAACGTCGTGCACATCCTGCTGCCGAGCCTGCGGGATCGGCCCGAGGACGTGGCGCCGCTCGTCGAGCATTTCATGCAGCACGTGGCCGACGAATTCGGCGTCGCACCCGGCCTGCTCGATGCCAGGCAGGTGGCCCGGCTGCGGACGCGGGCCTGGCCCGGCAACGTGCGCGAGTTGCGCAATTTCGTCGAGCGCACCGCGGTCATGGGCGAACCGCCCGGCGATGACCCGGTTGCGGACGCGCCCCCCGGCGGCGACGCGACGACGGGTCATTACCCCGGCGACTGGACGCTCG
>DASUYI010000462.1:0-2709 GCA_036377475.1 Steroidobacteraceae bacterium
CGGTTGTCGCCGCGCGAACGCGAAATCCTCGCGCACGTTGCAGCCGGTGCCTCGAACAAGCAGATCGCCGCGGCCTGCGGCGTCTCGCCGAACACCGTCAAGTTCCACCTCGCCCATTTGTTCGCCAAGCTCGGCGCGGACTCGCGCGCCGAAGCCGTCGCTACCGCCATCGCGCGGGGGGAGCTCGCCATCTGATGGACGCACCGCTCGAACTCGACACCCCGCTGGACGCGTACTCGGCCGCTGTCGTCAGCGTCGCCGAAGCCGCGAGCGCCGGCGTCGTCGCCGTGCGCGTCGACGGCCGTCGCGGCGCGCACGGCACCGGCTCGGGGTTCGCACTCGCCGGCGACGGGCTCGTGCTGACCAACCACCACGTGGTCAAGGACGCCCGACGGCTGCAGGTCCTGACGCTCGGCGGTGCGGAGACCGAGGCAACGATCCTGGGCGTGGACGCCGACACGGACACCGCGTTGCTGCGCGCGCGAATCAGCGTGCCGGCGCTGCCCCTCGGCCGCTCGTCCGCGCTGCGTCCGGGGCAACTCGTCGTCGCGATCGGCAACCCGCTCGGCTTCGACTACAGCGTGACCGCCGGCGTCGTCAGCGCATTGGGACGCACGTTGACCACTCCCGGCGGCCGACCGATCGAGGGCGTGATCCAGACCGACGCGGCGTTGAACCCCGGCAATTCCGGCGGCCCGCTGCTCGACGCACGCGGTCAGGTCGTCGGCATGAACACGGCCATCATCGCCGGCGCGCAGGGACTCTCGTTCGCGATCGGCATCGACATCGTGCGCGACGTCGCGGTCGCATTGCTGCGGGACGGTCGGGTGCGACGCGGCGTCCTGGGCGTCGCGGCGCGAACGGTCACGTTGCCGGCGCGTCATCGCATCCGGCTCGAGGTCGACCGCTCGACCGCCGTGCGCATCGACCATGTCGAGCCCGGCAGCGCGGCGGCTCGCGCGGGCGTCGAGATCGGCGACCTGCTGCTGTCGCTGGACGGTGAGCCGATCGCGACCGTCGAAGCGCTCTGGCGCACGTTGACCGCAGCGCGGATCGAACAGCGCCTGCCCATCGTCATCGCGCGGCGGCTGGTGCGGAAGGCCCTCTACGTGACGCCCACGGAACGGCGGTAGCTCGCACGATCGCCGGCCTGCTGCACGACTCGATCGAGGGCCAGGGCGACGAATAGCCACCCCGGGGGTAGTATTCCAAGACCGTTCTACAGAAGATCGGCGTCGGATCGAGTCAACCCAGGGAGCGGTCATGGGAGCGTTCAAGGAGCCGCACGGCGGCGAGCTCAGGGTTCTCTATCTCAACGAGTCCGGCGCGGAGCGCGAGAAGGCCGCGGCCGGCAGCTACCCGAGTTGGAACCTTACCGACCGGCAGCTCTGTGACATCGAGCTGCTGTTGAACGGCGCGTTCTCCCCGCTCGACGGCTTCCTGTCGCGCGCCGAATACGACAGCGTGCTCGCGAAAATGCGACTGCGCTCGGGGCTGATCTGGCCGATCCCGATCACGCTCGACGTCACGTCCGAGTTCGCCTCGAGCCTCAAGGAAGGGGACCGCATCGCCTTGCGCGATCCCGAGGGTGTCCTGATTGCGACCATGGAAATCGGCGACATCTGGGAGCCGGACAAGGCGTACGAAGCCCGCAGCGTTTTCGGCACCGGGGATTCGTATCACCCCGGTGTCTACTTCCTGCAGCATCGCACGGGCCCGATGTACCTCGGCGGCACGCTGCGCGGCGTCGAGCCGCCGATGCATTACGACTTCAAGATCCTGCGGGACTCGCCGTCGGAGCTTCGCGGCCGCTTCCGCAAGCTCGGCTGGCGCAAGGTCGTGGCGTTCCAGACACGCAACCCGATGCATCGTGCCCACCAGGAACTCACGCTGCGCGCAGCACGCGAGACCGAAGCCAACCTGCTGCTGCAGCCGGTCGTCGGCATGACCCGCCCCGGGGACATCGACCACTACACGCGCGTGCGCTGTTACGAGCACATGCTCAAGCACTACCCCGAGCAGACGACGGCGCTGAGCCTGCTCAACCTCGCGATGCGGATGGCCGGCCCGAAGGAAGCGCTCTGGCACGCGATCATCCGCAAGAATTACGGCTGCACGCACCTGATCGTCGGGCGCGATCACGCCGGGCCAGGCTCCGCCACCAATGGGGTGGCCTACTACGAGCCGTACGCGGCGCAGACGCTCCTGCAGGAGTTCGAGAAGGAACTCGAGGTCACGGTCGTGCCGTTCAAGGAGATGGTCTACGTCGAGCAGAAGGCGCAGTTCGTGCCGGAGGACCAGGTCGTGCCCGGGATGACGGTCGCCAGGCTCTCGGGCACGGAGTTTCGCCGTCGCCTGCGCGAAGGCATCGAGGTCCCCGAATGGTTCTCGTATCCGGAGATCATCGAGGAGCTGCGCAAGACACACCCGCCGAAGCACCTGCAGGGGATCACGATCTTTTTTACCGGGCTCTCCGGCTCGGGAAAGTCGACGATCGCCAATGCGCTGCTCGTCAAGCTGCTCGAGCTCGGCACGCGGCGGGTCACGCTGCTCGACGGCGACGTCGTCCGCAAGCACCTGTCGAGCGAGCTTGGCTTCTCGCGCGAGCATCGTGACATCAACATCCTGCGGATCGGTTACGTCGCCTCGGAGATCACGAAGTACGGCGGCGTTGCGATCTGCGCGCCGATCGCCCCCTACGCCGCCACG
>DASUYI010000463.1:0-4800 GCA_036377475.1 Steroidobacteraceae bacterium
CGTGCTGCCAGCGGGCGCAAACTTCGAGTTCGCGCCGCCTCGTCGACTGCGACACCATCACCTGCAGTCGATCTACCCGAGCCTGCCGACGAGACGGCGCGCGGTCGAGCGACGGTGTGCGGCGTTGCTCGGTGCGGCGCAAGACGTGCTCGTCGACGCCGGGGACGGCGTCCGGTTGCTCGCGCACGTCAGCACGCAGACGCAGCTGGGTCGGGCGCCGTCCGATCGACTGGCGGTGTTGTTGCACGGCTGGGAAGGCAGCGGCCAGTCGTTGTACCTCTTGTCGCTCGGGCAGGCGCTGCTCGAAGCGGGCTACGACATCGCACGGCTCAATTTTCGGGATCACGGCGACAGCCACCACCTGAACCAGGAGATCTTCCACTCGTGCCGGATCGCCGAAGTGGTGGGCGCGGTGCGGAGCCTGCAGCGGATGCATCCGCGACAGCGCCTGTGCATCGCCGGGTTCTCGCTCGGCGGCAATTTCAGCCTGCGCGTCGGCGCCCGTGCAGCCGCCGCCGGCATCGACGTCTCGCGGATCGTCGCGGTGTGCCCGGTGCTCGACCCCGAGCACACGCTCGCGCGCCTCGAATCCGGCTGGGCGCTCTATCGTGAGTACTTCGTCTGGAAATGGCGGCGCTCGCTGCGCAGGAAGCAGCAGGCGTGGCCCGGCGTCTATGCGTCGCTCGACGACATCCTGAAGCTCGGCAACCTCACCGACATGACCGACCAGCTCGCGTGCCGCTACGGCGGGTTTCCATCGCTGCAGGAGTACCTGCGCGGATACGCGATCGTCGGTTCCGCGCTCGAGCCGCTGGCGGCGCTGCCGGCTTCACGCTTCCGGCTCATCGCCGCCGCCGACGATCCGATCTGCCCGGCGAGCGATCTCGAACGCGTCGCGCGTCCGCCGAACCTCGAGTTCACCGTGTCCCGGTTCGGCGGTCACTGCGGGTTCTACGACGGCAGCCCCGGCCCGTCGTGGATCGAGCGGGAAGTGCTGCGTAGCTTCGCAAGTGGCTAGTGGCTAGTGGTCAGTTAAGAAATGAGCAGGCCGGCGACGCCGGCCTTTTTCTTGCTAGGCACTGGCCACTAGCCACCAGTCACTATCTTGCGCCGCGCTTCGCCATTGCCTCGCGCCAGCGCTCGAAGCGGCTGAGCACGCGCGCCCGGCCGACCGGCGCGAACGCGCGCTCGAGCGCTGCCGCCTGCCAGTCGATCGGTTGGCCGGCCGCGAGGAACGCAATGCCGCGGGCGGTCGCCTCACGCAGCGCCGGCCGCTCGACCGTGAGGCCGGTGACCTCGGCGAGGACCTCGCACAGGTAATCGCAGCCCGCGAGCCCGCCCGTGACGACGAGTCGCTGCAGCGGTGCGGCACGGTGCAGGATCGACACGTTCACGGCGACCAGGAAGGCGATGCTGTCGACGACGGCGGCAATCTGCTGCATCTCGGCCAGCACCGCGCCCGGAGCCTGTCCGTCGAGCCCGACGAACTCGATCGGGAACGCCGGCAACCAGTACGGTGCGCCGAGCCCGCCCACGCCATTGATGAACAGCAATTCGACGTCGTCGGGCGGCAGCGAGGTCCGCAGCGTCGCGAGGATGCGCGCCACGTCGAGCCCCACGCGGCCTCGCAGCCAGTCCACCGCGGCATAGCCGCCATTGACCGTGCCTTCGTGCACGTACACGGCGCCGTGCAGGTCGTCGGTGCGCGCGTAGACGACGCTCTTGAGCAGACCGCGCGGCGCGGACGCGGTGCCGTCGCGCACGATCCTTTGGACGAACGCGCCGGTCCCGACGTTGACGAACACGGTGCCCGTCGTCGGCGGTCCGAACGCGAAGATGGCGGCCGACTGGTCGCCGCTGCAGGCGCGTATCGGGATGCGGCGACGCGGTTCGAGCGCAAGCGTGCCGAATGCGTGCGCCGTGCCGACGCAGCGCGGCAGCGCCTCCCGCGGGACGCCGAACGCCTCGAGCAGCGGCGCCGACCAGTCGAGCACGGCGGGATCGTAGAGCAGCGTGCGCGCGGCGTTGGCCGGGTCCGCGAACGACGGGCGCTCTTCGCAGAGCCTGTGCAGCAGGAAGCTCGCCAGCGGTCCCATCGCCAGGCGCTCGTCACGCAGCGCCAGCCGCACGGCCGGAAGTTCGTCGAGACACCAGCGCAGCTTGCTGGCGCCGTAATGTGGCGACAGCGGCAGACCCGTGAGCTCGCGCACCCATTGCGCGCGTGCACCGAGCGTCTGTGAAAGCCACGCGTGGTTGCGGCGGTCCTGCCAGGAGATCGCCGGGCTCAGCGCGGAGCCGTCCCTGACGTCCCAGCAGCAGACAGTGGAACGCTGCGTCGCGAGACCCGCGGCCACGACCGGTCGTCCGGTCGCGAGCGGCGAATCGCACGCATCGCGTGCCGCGGTCAGCAACGACTGCGCCAGTTCGTCCGGATCGTGCTCGACCCGATCACCGTCGTGACGCGTCGCGATGGGAACGTGGGCCGAGGCAACCTCCCGGCCCGCGGCGTCGAACAGGACGGCGCGGCTCGAGTTGCCGCCCTGATCGAGCGCGAGGTACAGCGCGCGCGACTCCTCCGCCGGCAGCAGTTCGCGCCGGATCGCGCTCAGCTCGCCGGCGAGCCACGCCAGGTCTTCGTCCGATCCGCCGAGACTCACGATTGGCCCGCCGCCGCATATGCACCGAGCATGGCGCGCACGTGCATGGTCTCGATGCCGTGTGCGCCGAGGTCCGCGCAACGTCGTGCCGACGCGAGGTCGCGAATCTCGTACAGCGCCCACCGCCACGGGCCCGGCCAGAGGGTTGCCGTCGTGTGGGGCACGCGCTCGAGATCGACGAAGACATGGTCGGGTGCCAGCTCGTGGACCAGTTGCCGCGTCGGCTCGTCGTATTGCTCGATGACCCAGCCGATCCGCGCGCCCGGCATCGACCGCAGCAGCCCGAGGCTCGGCAGGTCGAAGGAGATCAGCACGCAGTGCTGCAATGCCGGGGCCACGACCGCCGCGATCCGCTGCAGCACCGCCTCGCGACCGAAGCGACGCAGGCTCGCGCGCTTGACCTCGACGAACGCGGTGACGTCCTGCCACTGCAGGATCGCATCCACGACGCGGGCGAGCGTCGGCGCCCGAACGTCGGTGAAGCGATCTCCGAACCTGGCCGATTCGGTGACGGGGACCTCGGCCAGTTCCGCCGACGTGAGGTCGTGGACGCACTCGGGCCGGTTCGCGACCCGCCGCAGGTCCGAGTCGTGCAGCACCACCGGCACCGCGTCCCGCGTGAGCTGCACGTCGAACTCGACGTGCCGCAGGCCGAGGTCTACGGCCGACTGCAGCGCCTGGAGCGTGTTCTCCGGGAAGTCCGCGGCGTTGCCGCGATGGGCGATCAGGGGTGGCAGTCCGCTGTCGTGACGCGTCATGTCGTTCTCTGTCCGGTCGCGACGATCGTACCGGCACGCGATCTTACTTAATCCCCGCTTGCTTTCAGGTCCCGGCGAGACTCGATCCGTGACGCGCCTCACGGCTGGACACTCCGCGTCGACGGACTGACCGGCCGTGTCACTCGAGCGTCGTTGCGTACGTGACAAAACCGACGCTGCACGCCCCAAAAACCGTGGCACGCGGCTTGCTAGCAGTAAGCAGGAGTCTCGCTCGTCAGTACGGAGGGATTGAACGACCGATGCCTGCGGAGATCGCGCCCGACGAAGTTCTCGCACTGCTGTTCCCGGAACCGGCCAAGGGTGGCCAGCCGGCGAAGACGGTGACCGCGTTCGTGCGCGATCCGCAAGGCGGCCTGATGCTGCAGACGGTCGTACCGAACCGCACGCTGCTCAAGCGTGCGCTCGTGGCCGGACGCGCCAACGACGGTACGCCGATCGTCGATCCCGTGACGCGCGAAGTAATCGGCTACGAATTATCGCCGCTCGCCGTGGCCTGAACGGCCGGCGGGTGGCCCGGGTCCGCGGCCGGCCCTGCGTTATAGTCCCCGCATGCGTAGACGGGGACGGCTGCGCTTCGGGTGGGTCCGGGGCGCGATGCGGCGCATCCGCGCCGAACGGGGCGACGCCGCGCCGTCCATCCTGTTGCGTCGCGCCGCGACGCCGCCCGAGACCACGCTGCTGCTGCGCGCGGGCCTCGTCCTCGCGCTGGTTGCGTCCGTGTTCGTCGTGTTCCTGATCGACCGCGAGGGCCTGCGGGACAACATCGACGGGTACGTCTCGGTCTCCGACGTCTTCTACTTCACCATGGTCACGATCACGACGGTCGGCTATGGCGACATCGTGCCCGTCTCCGACCCGGCCCGGCTGATCGACGCATTCTTCGTGACGCCGGTGCGGATATTCGTATGGCTGATCTTCCTCGGCACGGCCTACCAGCTCGTGCTGCAGCGGTTGATCGAGGAATGGCGCATGTTGAGATTGCAGCGCGAACTCAAGGGGCACGTCATCGTCTGCGGCTACGGGCACAGCGGCTCGATCGCGGCCAATGAACTGCTGCTGCGCGGCTGGGATCCCGAGCGCATCGTCGTGATCGATCCCGATCGCGAGGAGGTGGCAAAGGCGGCCGAACGCAAGCTGATCGGCATCCACGGCGACGCCTCGAGCGAGGAACTGTTGCGCATGGCCGGCCTGCGCGAGGCGCATTCGCTGATCGTCAGCGTCGGTCGCGACGACACGACCGTCCTCGTCGTGCTGACCGCGCGGTCGCTCAGCAAGAACGTCCGCATCATCGCGAGCGTGCGCGAACCCGAGAACATCAAGCTCGTGCGCGCGGGCGGCGCCGACGAGGTCGTCTCGCCGCCACG
>DASUYI010000464.1:0-4221 GCA_036377475.1 Steroidobacteraceae bacterium
GCTGGCTGCCCGGCGCCCCAGGCTTCGCTCGCAGCCGCGGCCACCGGTGCCGCGATCACCGCTGCGCTGCCGTCACGGGCTTCCTGCGGCTCGCGCGGTGGTCGTGCGTCCCGACCTTCGCGCGCCTCGCGTGGCTCGCGCGGCTCCCGCGGCTCGCGCGGCGGTCGCGGCTGCGACGGCTGCTGCCGTGGCTGCTGCTGGTCGCCGCGCGCGGGCTGTCCGTCACGACGCTCGCCCCCGCGCCCTTGCTGCGCCTCGCCGTGCGCACCGTCGCGGCGACCACCACGGTCGTCACGCCGTGGCGGTTGTTGTTGCTGCTGACGTTCCTGGCGCTGCGGCTGCTCCTCGCGTCCGCGCGCGTGCTGGCCTTCGCGAATGCGTTGCTCGTCGCGCGAGCCGCGCTCGTCCCGACGCGTATCGCGCCGGCCGTCGCGCTCGTCGCGTCGCCCTTCGCGGCGCGAATCGCGATCACGACCCCGCCCACGTTCGTCCCGCTCACGACGGTGTCGATCGCGGTCCGCCTCGGGACGGCCGCCGGTTCGGGCCGGCACCGGTTCGGGCTCCGGCGCCCGCTTGTCGCCGGCGACCCAACGCCAGAAACGCACGAACACGTTGTCGCGCGGGCCGTACAGGGGCGCGACCA
Organism: Steroidobacteraceae bacterium; assembly: GCA_036377475.1. Lineage (GTDB taxonomy): Bacteria > Pseudomonadota > Gammaproteobacteria > Steroidobacterales > Steroidobacteraceae > RPQJ01. Next base: position 644 of record DASUYI010000464.1, read on the forward strand.
CCACCGGCGCCACGGCGGCCACCACGGGCGCCGCGACCGGTTGTTCCGGTGCGGACGGTGGCGCAGGCGTGGTCGGCACGATCGTCGTCACCGCGGGCTGGGGCGGCGGCGGGGCCTTTTCTTCCTCGGCCGTCGCAATCGCGTCGAGGTCGATCTTCGGCTCGATCGCCATCTGGTGGCTGATCATGGAATTTTCGGGCAGGCCGATTTCGTCGTCGCGGACGCGCCGCAATTCGTACGCCGGCGTCTCGAGGTACCTGTTCGGCACCAGCACGATGTCGACACGGCTGCGGCTTTCGATGTCGTGCAGCCAGTCGCGCTTCTCGTTCATGAGATAGGTCGCGACGTCGACGGGCAACTGCGCGATGACCTTGGCGGTGCGGTCCTTGCGGGCTTCCTCGCCGATCAGGCGCAGCACCGCGAGCGCGAGCGATTCGACGCTGCGGATCACGCCCATGCCGTTGCAGCGGGGGCAGACGATGTTGGTCGACTCGCTGATCGACGGTCGCAGGCGCTGGCGCGACAGCTCGAGCAGGCCGAAGCGCGAGATCTTGCCGAGCTGGATCCGGGCGCGGTCCTGCTTGACCGCGTCGCGCAGGCGGTCCTCGACGGCGCGCTGGTTCTTCTGCGACTCCATGTCGATGAAGTCGATCACGATCAGCCCGCCGACGTCGCGCAGACGCATCTGGCGGGCGATCTCGTCCGCCGCTTCGAGGTTGGTGTTGAACGCGGTCGTCTCGATGTCGGAACCGCGGGTGCTGCGGGCCGAGTTGATGTCGATCGAGACGAGCGCCTCGGTGTGGTCGATCACGATCGAGCCGCCGGAGGGCAGCGTCACCTTGTGGCTGTAGGCAGACTCGATCTGGCTCTCGATCTGGTACCGCGTGAACAGCGGCACGTGGTCGTCGTAGAACTTGAGCCTGCGCAGGTTGTTCGGCATGAAGCGCTGCATGTATTCGCGCGCTTCCTCGAACACCTCACGCTTGTCGACCAGGATCTCGCCGATGTCGTCGGCGAGATAGTCGCGCAGCGCGCGCAGGATCGCGGTGCTTTCCCGGTAGATCAGGAACGGCGAGGGGCGGCTGTCCGAGGCGGCCTGGATCGCGTTCCAGATGTCGACCAGGTTGTTGAGGTCCCACTGGAGCTCCTCGGGGGAGCGGCCGACCCCGGCCGTGCGGACGATGGCACCCATGCCGTCGGCGATCTGCAGCGAGTCCATGGCCTCGCGCAGCTGCTCGCGGTCGTCGCCCTCGATCCGGCGCGAAACGCCGCCCGCGCGGGGGTTGTTGGGCATCAAGACCAGGAACCGGCCCGCGAGGCTGATGAACGTGGTGAGCGCGGCACCTTTGTTGCCGCGTTCCTCCTTCTCGACCTGGACGATGATCTCCTGGCCTTCCTCGATCAGGTCGCGGATGCCGCGGGCCCCGTCCTGGCCGGGCTGCTTGTCCTTGAAGTAGAGCTTCGAAACTTCCTTGAGCGGCAGGAACCCGTGGCGTTCGGCCCCGTAATCGACGAACGCGGCCTCGAGGCTCGGTTCGACGCGGGTGATCCGCCCTTTGTAGACGTTGGCCTTCTTGGTTTCGCGTGACGGGATTTCGATATCGAGGTCGTAGATCCGCTGGCCGTCGACCAGGGCTACGCGCAACTCCTCTTCCTGAGTTGCGTTGACGAGCATTCTCTTCACAGGCCCTCTCTTTACTGGAGGTCGGGGCCGTGAACGCGGACGGGTAGTGGTGCCTTGGCGTGGGGAGGAGGTCGGGACGCGGCTGCAGCGCGAGCGCTCATTTCTGCGTTCTTCGTGCACCGGCGCAGGGCGCACGGCGACTGACCGGATCCTGATGCTGTGGGCATCGTACCCGCCGGAGTCGCGCCTGGCCCAAAGCCCGCCGGGGCTGTGGCGCCCACGCGTTGTTCACGGCAGATCGATGGTCTGAATTCTCAGAACCAACTAAGATGCGCGCGCCCCACATCACCCTTCGGGTGAGCAGCGACACGTCGCTCATTCGGCGCCGCCAGGTGTTGTTTGCATGCACCACGGTTGCGCTTCGCGGGGGACTCTAACAGAGCGAAGTCCGGAAAATCAATGGCTTACGAAAATGACGCGAACCCCGTCGGGACCGCGGCCGCGGACGGGGCCGGACGGGGTGTGCAGCACGTCGAGGTGACCGTCGACGATGCAGGCACGCGCCTCGACAATTTCCTGGTGCGCCTGCTCAAGGATGTGCCGCGGACCCACGTCTTCCGGTTGCTCCGCAAAGGCGAGGTTCGCGTCAACAAGAAGCGTGCCCGGCCCGACCAGCGCGTGATGCTCGGCGACATCGTGCGGATTCCGCCGGTGCGCCGCGCGGAACAACTCCCGCCGCCGGCCGCGCCGCGCGTCGCGAGTTCCTCGCTGCAAGCGCTGGTGCTCGACGCGATCGTCCACGAGGACGCCGACCTCATCGTCTTCAACAAGCCAGCGGGGCTGGCGGTCCACGGCGGCAGTGCCAACGACTTCGGGCTGATCGAGGCGTTGCGGGCCGCCCGCCCCGACCTGCCCGACGCCGAACTGGTCCACCGGCTCGACCGCGACACGAGCGGCTGCCTGCTCGTGGCCAAGCGCCGGGCGGCGCTGCGCGACCTGCACCATCAACTGCGTGAAGGCAGCACCGACAAGCGATATCTCGCGTTGCTGTGCGGCAAGTGGAATCTGGGCACGAAGCGTATCGAACTGGCGCTCGACACCGACGAACGGCGCAGCGGCGAGCGGCACGTGGCCGTGCGCGCCCACGGCAAGAAGTCGGTGAGCACGTTCAAGCCCGTGCAGTTCTTCGGCAATCTCGCGACGCTGGTCGAGGTCGAGATCGACACCGGCAAGACCCACCAGATCCGCGTCCACGCCGCCCACGCCGGTCATCCGGTCGCGGGGGACGACAAGTACGGCAACCGCGTCTTCAACGACCTGTTCCGCGACTACGGATTGCGGCGCATGTTCCTGCACTCGGCGTCGCTGGGGTTCACGCGCCCGGGTACGCAGGAACCGATGCTCGCGAGCGCGCCGCTGCCGGAGGAACTGGGCGCGGTGCTCGACAAGCTGACCCGCGGCAAGGCGCGGGCGCCGGAGGATGCCCGCGGACGCGCAATGAAGCCCGAGGGTCGGCGCGGCCCGGTCGCACCGCCGCTCGCGTCGAACCTGCCGCAGTTCGCCGACGGTGCTGGGAAGCACGCAGGCTCCGCGACGCGCCAGCCGGATCGACAGGTGGCAAAGGCGGTGCGCGGCCGGACCGTCGGTGTGGTGCCCGAGCGGACGGGCGGCCGCAGGGCCGGACGAATGCGCGCAAAGACGCCGCGCCGATAGTTCGGGATGGCCGGGACTCGCGCGAGTCTCAGGGTATCCGCAGCCCGGCGCGGCGCAGTGCGCCACAGACCCACGCGAGCGGCAGACCGGTGAGCCCGGTCGGGTCCGAGGAATCGATCCTTTCGAACAGCGCGATGCCGAGCGATTCGGCCTTGAACCCGCCGGCGCAGTCGAGCGGGCGGTCGCGTTCGATGTAGCGTTCGATTTCGTCGGCCGACAGTTCGCGGAACAGCACCGTCGT
>DASUYI010000465.1:0-4443 GCA_036377475.1 Steroidobacteraceae bacterium
CTCGCGTCGCTCCGGCGGCCGTCGCCGTACATGCGCGAACGACGCGATTTCATGCTGCGCGCCGCCGACACGCTCGCGCCGCTCGGCATCGAGCGCACCGATTTCGGCGGCACGTTCTACGCGCCGCTCGCGTTCCCGGGACTCGTCGGGGAGCCGTTCGACCGGCTGCGCAACGGCGTACACGAACGTGCCGTGGTCCGCAATTCCGTCGACGCGTTCGAATTCCTGCTCTCGGGTGGCGTCGGCGGCATTCCATTCGCCGCGTTCGGCGGCGGCCCGGACGCGGCCGACCGGTACGGCACGTGGCAACGGCTGTCGTACGGCTCGAAGGACGTCAAGGAACTCGCGGTGTTCATGGACCGCGTCCGCACGCGCATCGAGCAGCAGGGCCGGCTCGGCGCGGCCGCGGCCGCGCCTGACCTCGAGCGCACCGTCAACGACACGGTCTGGGCGAGTACCTGCACCGCCGAGGGTTACGAGGCACTCGACGGGCTCGACCCGGGCGCGTTCGCCTCGGCACGTCGCCGGTTCCTCGAGAATCCGCGCCACGAGGACCTTCGCCTCACCGGCACCAAGCATCCGGATTCGACCGCGCACCGTGCCGAGCAGCTCGAGCGCGCACTGCGTGCAGCCGAGCACGGCGCGGGGGATCGCGCGCGCGTGGCGCTGACGCACATCGAGTGGAATCCGCTGATGGAGGCGCGGCTCGAGTACGAAGAGACCGTCCGCGACCTGCTCGGGCCCTGCAGTGAAGTGCTGCTCGACCTCGAAGGTCGTCAGATCAGTCCCGACTGGCTCGACGTGCCCGAAAAGGTCGTGCTGGCGCTGCTGCGTCACGGCGTCGTGCCCGGCGAGGACCGGCACCTGCTGCTGCGGGTGCCGAACCCGTTCCTCGAGCAGGACGAGGAGAAGGTCTCGAAGATCCTCGCCTCCGTGGCGCGCGCGAACCTGCTGTTCCGTCTCGCGTGCGAGCGCATCGGCGTCGTGCCGAGGCAGAACGCCATCTACGAGATCAGCGTGCCGCAGGTGAACTCCACGGCCGAAATCGGCGCCGTGACCAAGATCGGCGCGATGTACCTGCAGGCGATCGACGGGTTGTTCGACGGCGTCGGCGAGCGGGTCGACGCCTTCCTGTCCGCGCGCGTGCCGGACGCACGACGGGCGGAGCTGCGCCGGCAGGTGGCGCGCGTCCGCCTCGTGCCCCTGTGCGAAAACGTCGGGGCACTCGCGCACCTGCCCGACCTGCTCGAGCAGTTCTACCTCGCGCTCGAGCGCGGCATGGGCGTCGATGGCGTGCCGACGCCCGCAACGTTCTGCACGGGGACCGAGGGCGCCGAGGCGATCGTGCGCGTGTTCGTCGCCATGTCCGACACGGCGCTGCAGAGCGGCAAGCTCGCGACCGACGCCGCGTACGTGCTCGCGACCGCCGGCCGCGAGGAAGCAGAGCGACGTCTCGCGTTGCGCGCCGCCCGCAGCGGGCATCCCGCGCCGCGCGTGACGCTGCTGATCGGTGCCGGTCGCGCAGGTTTCCGCGGCGGCTTCGACCCACGCCATCCCGGCGTGATTCGCCAGTTTGCGCAGGCCGACGGCGTCACGCTGCAGGGCATCCGCGCCGATTCGCCCGAGGAGACGCTGCAGCTCGCTGCCGCGTTTCGCGCGGACGTGGCCGCGCGAGGCGGTCGCCGCGACGCGCTCGCGCGATCGGACGCGGAGTCGATCGCGAAGCTCATGCAGGAAGGCGTCAAGGCGCACACCGAAACCCTGCTGCGGATCGCGCCGCTGCTCGCGCCGTTCGGCAGCCTCGTGCCGCAGACCCGCGTCAGGATCCGCGCGACCGGCTCGGCCAACTACGGCCGCTCGATCCCGACCTATCCGCCCGAATGGGGCGGCGGCACGGTCCTGCCCGACGACCGGGATCTGCGCGATGCGTGGCCCGAGGGTGTCACGTTGCCGCGCGCGATCGTCTACAACCTCGCGTGCACGACGCTGGGGCTCCCGGCCGTGACGAGCGACCTCGGCGTCCTCGACCGCCGCGCCGCGGTGCTGCTCGACCGGCACGTGCCGGGGTATCGCGAGATCATCGCGAGCGAACTGCCGGCATTCGTCAAGGAAGCGGCCGCGCTCGTGTTCGGTCGCAAGCTCGCGGAAACCACCGCGCGGCGCTGCCTGCGCGCCGCGGCCGCACTCTGGGTGGACGCCCGTTCGCGCCAGGACCTCGTGGCGCCGACCTGCCTGTTCGCGATGCAGTACCTGCGCTACATGGCCGAGGATTCGGAGAGCTGGGACGAGACGAAGGAACACGAGAGCCGCACCACGCGCGAGGAGGAACTCGTGCGCGAGACCTCCAGCGTCGCGTTCGTCGCGCTCTGCGCCGAGCGTCCGGGCGACCGCTGGCCCGTGCTGCAGTCGATGGTCGATGCGGAAGACGCCTCGCGCCTGCTGCTCGCGCGCGAGCTCACGCTCGAGGAAAAGCGCGAATTCGTCGACCTGCGCATCGAAGGCTGGCTGCGCACGCTGCCGGATGCGCTGTCGCGCGACCTGCGGCGCGAGTGGGCGCGGCTGCGCGAGCTGCCGCGCGCGGCGTTCGAGCTCGACGCGATCCGTCGGCTGCTCGAGCTCGAGCGATTGCGCGGCAGCCGCGGGGCCTGATCCTCAGTTCGGGGCGAGCTTCGAGCACGGGCGTCGGGCGTCACACGCGGGCCAGTGCTCCACCTGACGGTTTCCGCTCGCAACGGCGCTGGTCATCGCCTCGTGGCGATCGTCGCTGCCGACCCTCGTCGGGTGCCCGAACACCCTCTGGGGAGGAACGGCGACGTATCCGCCCTGGAAAAGCATGCCGGCGGCGATGTCGCTCATGCGCTCGATCCAGGTCTTCACGTTACGCCTCCTTGCCGCGGCGCGGCTTGCATGGGGCGAAAGATATCGTCGCCAAGCCCTCGGAAGAATCGCTATATTCGCAAGCCTGACTTGAGGGATTTCGAAATCAAGCATCTTCCGCTCGACCTGCTCGACACCTTCGTCGCCGTCGCCCGCGTGGGCAGTCTCACCCGGGCGGCAGCCGCGCGGCACCTCACCATCAGCGCACTCAGTCATCGGCTGCGTCAGCTGGAAGAGCAGCTCGGACAGCCGCTGCTCGTGCGCGGACCGCGCGGTGTCACGCCGACGCCGGCGGGAGCGCGACTGCTCGAGCAGGTTGCGCCGGCGCTGGAAACGGTCGAGCGCGCGGTACGCACCCTGCGCGCGCGAGCCCGCGAGGGGCTCACGATCAGCCTCATGCCGACGATGGCGTCGGGTTGGCTCATTCCGCGGTTGCCGCGATTCGTCGCGCAGCATCCGGAGGTCAGCATCAACCTGCTGTCCAGCTGGGACCTGGTGGATTTCGAACGCGAGGACGTGGACTGCGCACTGCGCTACGGCAGCGGAAGCTGGCGCGCCGTGACGGCCGAGCGGCTGTTCGACGAATACCTCTCTCCGGTGGCCAGCCCGGAACTGCTGCAAAGGATCGGTCGCGTGCGTCCGTCCGAGCTCAGTCAGGCGCCGCTGCTGGACGATGCCGGTGGGCGGTGGCGGGACTGGTTCGCTCGCTTCGGCGGTACGCCGCCCCGGCACTTCGTCGCCGTGTTCGACGATGCGGAGGCCCTTCACCATGCTGCCGTGCAGGGGCTGGGCATTGCTCTCGACCGCACGCTGCTCGCGCGACCGCTGATCGAGGCCGGCCGGCTGCGCTCACTGAGCCGCAAACGCCTCAAATCGGACTGGTCCCACTACCTCGTGTACCCGGAGCGCGCTGCCGAGCTGCCGGCCTTCGGCGAGTTTCGGCAGTGGCTGCGCGGCGAGGCGCAGCGCTACGCGGTGGAACTCGAGCGGGAATGATCGCGGGGTCGGTGGTCAGGCGGCGCTCGCCGTGACGTCGTAGCCGAGGATCGGCGCGAGCCAGCGCTCGGCTTCGGCAAACGACCAGCCCTTGCGCCTGGCGTAGTCGGCGACCTGGTCCACGTCGATCTTGCCCACCTGGAAGTACTTCGACTCCGGGTGCGAGAAATACCAGCCGCTCACGGCGGCGGCCGGGTGCATCGCGTAGCTCTCGGTGAGGCGGATGCCGGCCTGCGACCCGACGTCGAGCAGCCGCCAGAGCGTGCCTTTCTCGGTGTGGTCGGGGCAGGCGGGGTAGCCGGGCGCCGGGCGGATGCCGCGGTACTCCTCGTGCACCAACTGGTCGTTGCTGAAGCGTTCCTCGGGCGCATAGCCCCAGAATTCGCGTCGCACGCGCTCGTGCATGCGTTCGGCGAGCGCCTCGGCCAGGCGGTCCGCGAGAGCCTTGAGCATGATCGCGCCGTAGTCGTCGTGTCGCGCCTCGAATTCGCGCACTTTCCCGTCGAGCCCGAGGCCGGCCGTCACCGCGAACGCGCCGATCCAGTCCTTGACGCCGGAGCCCTTCGGGGC
>DASUYI010000466.1:0-3471 GCA_036377475.1 Steroidobacteraceae bacterium
ATCCGGCGATGCCGCCGCCGACGATGACGACGTTGGCGTGCCGGGGCAGGGTCATGCCGCGCGTCGAGCGCCTGCCGTCACGCGCGGGCCGCCCGCGGCCCGAGGCCGGTCGTCGTCGCGGGCCGCATCGATGCGCGCGGCAGCTTCACCGGAAAGCGGCGACGCACTTCGGCGTCGACCGCCTCGGAGACATGCCCCGGGAAATGCGTCGCGAGGATCTCCTCGACTTTCCGCATCGCCCGCGTCATCACGTCGAGCGCGCCCTGCTCGAGCCACTCGTTCGGGCTGCGGCGATCGCCGACGAGCGGGTACAGGTACTCGCTCTGCATCAGCTGCAGGGTCTGTTCGCTGCCGAGGTAGTGTCCCGGCCCGTTCAGGCAGACGTCGCGGATCGTCTCGAACGACAGCCGTTCTTCGTCGACCTGGATACCGCGGATCGTGCGTTGCGTCGCGCCGATGACGTCGTTGTCGATCACCAGGCTCTCGAGCGAAAAGCCGAGCAGGCTCGCGTGCATGCCGGCCGACTCGTAGACCAGGTTCGCGCCCGCGTTGCCGACCAGCGCATGGTTGAGCGCCTTTTCCGCGCCCGACTGCCCATCCGGAATCTTCGAGTCGGTCATGCCCGAGGCGGTGCCGCCCGTGAGGTCATAGAAATGCGCCATCTGGGCCGACGCCGCCGAGAGCAACGCCTGCTCCGGGCTGCCGCCCGACATCGCGCCGGTGCGCAGGTCGGAGACGAAGCACCAGGTGCCGAAGATCGCTGGATGACCTGGACGGATCGCGTTGACGTACACGAGCCCGGCGAGCACCTCGGCCACCTCCTGGGCCAGGGCTCCGGCCAGCGCGGCGGGGGCGGTGGCACCGGCCTGGCCCGCCGAGAGCAGCAGCACGGGCATCCCGCCCCGCACCGCGACCTCGAGGCAGCGACAGGCGTCCGTCGCGAACTTCATCGGCGGCACGACGAAGCAGTTCGACTGGCTCACGAACGGTCGTTCGCGCCACCGACGCTCGCCGCCGGCGATCGCGTGCAGCATCTGCAGCGACGCGGTCACGTGTTCCGGTTGGACCCAGCTCGTGCCCACGTGCTTGGTCGTGCTCAGGACCGACGCATAGCAGGTGTTGAAGTCCATCTCGAACGGGTCGGGGATGTCGCGCGGCACGACGGCGCGCTGGAAGAAGTGGATGTGCTCGAGCACGTCGACGATCCGCCCGATGTCGTAGAGGTCGCGGATCGTCGACTCGCGATAGCCAGTGCGGGGGTCGACGATGTTGACCGCGGCCCCCGCCGTGCCGAAGTACGTGCGCTTGCCCCAGGGTTCCAGGTCGTGCCGCGGATCCTGTCCGTGCAGCACGAACCGCCGTCCCGCCCGGGCGAGCGTGTCCTCCACGAGCGACCGCGGAAACAGCAACCGGCCGCGGTCGCCGACGGTGCAGCCGGCCCGCGTGAGGACCTCGACGCCGCTTGCGGGCGCATCGGCCAGGCCAACCTCGGCCAGCAACCGCAGCGCCGTGCGATGGATCTGCTCCACGTCGCGGGACGTGAGCGGCTGGTACCGACCGGCCTCCATGCCGGGTCGCACCGGTCGCAAGTGCTCGGGCACGCCGGCCGTGCGCTCGGCGCGGCGCGCATCGCGCGCCGACGGTCGGCGGCCTGGGGTCGGTTTGTCGCTCATCGCCACTCCGTGGAATGTCGTCTCGGATCGGCTGCCGAAGCGTAGCAAGCCTCGCACTTCAGGCCCCGCATCAGCGGAAGTTTTCTCTACCAACGGGAAAGCGGCGACGGGCAGGCGCGGGTCCCGGCGGGTCGCGCCCGGTCCGGAGTCGCTAAGATGGTGGCCACTGGCCGCAACCCGCGGCGACATGCCCAGGGGTTCGCATGACCGTTCCGCAAAGCCGCGCCGAGTGGCAACGCCGCGCCGCCGAGCTCCGCTACGCGAACGGCCACTTCATCGACGCCGAGCACGTGCCGGCGCGGAGCGCGCGGTTCACGATCGTCAACCCGGCCACTGCGGAGCCGCTGTGCGAGGTCGCCGCCGGCGACGCCGAGGTCGTCGACGCCGCCGTGACCAGCGCCCTGCGCGCCCACCGCGATGGCGCCTGGCGCCGGATGGCACCACGCGACCGGCTGCAGGTGATGAGCCGCCTGGCGGACCTGATCGACCGGCACACGACCGAGTTCGTGCTGCTCGACACGCTCTGCATGGGCAAGCCCGTGCGCGACATGCTGGCCGTCGACGTGCCGCAGTCCTCGCTCACGTTCCGTTATTTCGCCGAATTGTCGGACAAAGTGGAAGGCGCGGTCACGGCGACCGCCGTCGACGCGTTCCACTACACGCTGCGCGAGCCGCTCGGCGTCGTCGGCTGCATCACGCCGTGGAACTACCCACTGATGCAGATCGCCTGGAAGATTGCGCCGGCGCTCGCGGCCGGCAACACCGTCGTGCTCAAGGCCGCGGAGCAGGCACCGCTCTCGGCGCTGCTGCTCGCGCAGCTGTTCGTGGAGGCGGGCGCGCCGGCCGGCGTGCTGAACGTCGTGAGCGGCACCGGTGCGGACGCCGGTGCGCCGCTCGCGCTGCACCGCGACGTCGCCAAGATCTCGTTCACGGGTTCGACCGCGACCGGCAAGAAGATGCTCGTCTACTCGGGGCAGTCGAACATGAAGCGCGTGAGCCTGGAGTGCGGCGGCAAGTCGCCACAGATCTTCCTCGCGGACCTCGAGGACCTCGACCGTGCCGTGACGTACGCGATCAACGGCATCTTCGGCGTCATGGGCGAGGTCTGCAGTGCCGGGTCGCGCCTGATCGTGGACCGGCCGATCGCCGAGGCGTTCAAGGCACGCTTCATCGAGCGCGGGCCCCGCGCATTCGTGCCGGGCGACCCGCTCGATCCGGCCACGACCATGGGGCCGCTGGTCACGCGCACGCAGCACGAGCGCGTGCTCGGCTACATCCGCAAGGGGCGGGACGAGGGCGCCACCGTCGCGTTCGGCGGCGACACGCCGGACCTGCCCGGCTACTACGTCAATTCGACGCTGTTCACGGACGTCGACAACAGCATGACGATCGCGCGCGAGGAAATCTTCGGTCCGGTCGCGACCATCCTCGAGGTCGACGGGCTCGAGGACGCGCTGCGCGTGGCCAACGACTCGATCTACGGGCTCGCCGCCTCGGTCTGGACCACGGACTTGCGCTCCGCGCACGAGGCCGTGCGCGGCCTCGAGGCCGGCACGCTGTACGTCAATTGCTTCGATCACGGCGACCCGACCGCACCGTTCCTCGGCCACAAGCAGTCCGGGCAGGGCGGCGACAAGACGCTCGAAGGCCTGCTCAACTACACGCAGACCAAGTCGGCGTGGATCCACCTGGGCCGCTGAATGACGGACGACCTGCTGCCATTGCGACCCGACACGGAAATCCCGGCGCGCGAGTTCGGCGTGCCCAACGACATGCGGGTGCCCGCGTTCTCCGAACG
>DASUYI010000467.1:0-3688 GCA_036377475.1 Steroidobacteraceae bacterium
TCGGACCTCGACCTGGTGTTCCTGCACGACTCGCACGGCGAGGTGCAGCGCACGACCGGCCCGCAGGTCATCGAGAACGGCGTGTTCTTCCTGCGGCTGGTGCAGCGCCTCGTGCACCTGCTGACGATCCACTCCGCCGCCGGCCGGCTCTACGAGGTCGACACGCGCTTGCGCCCCAGCGGCAAGGGCGGGCTGCTGGTGCAGAGCGTCGAAGGGTTCGCCGATTACCAGCGGACGGAGGCGTGGACCTGGGAGCACCAGGCGCTCTTGCGCTCCCGCGCGGTCGCGGGCCCGGCGGGGCTGCGGTCGCGATACGAATCACTGCGGATCGAATTGCTGCGCACGGCGGTGCGTCGAGGCACGCTGCGCGACGACGTGCGGGCGATGCGCGAACGCATGCGCAGCGAGTTGTCGAAGTCGAAGCCCGGCGAGTTCGACCTCAAGCAGGACCCCGGGGGCATCACCGACGTCGAGTTCCTGGCGCAGTACTGGACGCTGCTCTGGGCCGAGCGGCACGCGGAACTCGTGACGTACTCCGACAACATCCGGCAACTCGAGAGCCTCGCGTCGGTCTGCCTCGTGCCGCAGCAGACCGTCGACGTGCTCACGGGCGCGTACCGGACGTACCGCCAGCGGCTGCACCATCTCTCGCTCGAGGGGCTCGGCAACATCGCGCCGGCCGACGAGTTCGAGGCGACGCGCGCGAGGGTCGGCGCCGTGTGGCGGGAAACGATGGAGGAAGCGGATAGCGGATAGCGGATCGTGGATAGCGGATAGCGGATAGTGGACGGAGTCGTCCGACCGCAGCGTAGAATGCTTCCGCGGCGGCCGTAGGCCGCTCACTAACCGCTATCCGCTAGACACTTCCTCATGGCCGAACTCCTCGTCCCGATCTCCCCCGGCGAACTCATCGACAAGATCACGATCCTCGAGATCAAGTCGGCGCGCATGACGGACGGCGCGAAACTGCACAACGTGCGCACGGAGCTGACGCTGCTCACCGAGACCTGGAACGCGTCGGAGTATTCGCGCAAGGTCGACATCGGCGCCGAATGGGCGGGTCTCCGCGACGTCAACGGCCAGCTCTGGGACATCGAGGACCAGATCCGCGACAAGGAACGCGACGGCCAGTTCGACGCGCGGTTCATCGAGCTCGCGCGCGCGGTCTACGTCACGAACGACGAGCGCGCCGCGATCAAGCGCCGGATCAACACGAAGCTCGGCTCGGCGCTCGTGGAAGAGAAGAGTTACACGGAATACAGGAAGTAGTGTCTAGCGGATGGTGTCTAGCGGATAGCTAAGGGCGGCGCAGCCGCGTTCCTACTAGACACTAGACACTGATCACTAGTCACTTCTTCAGCGTGTACTCGGCGCTGCAGTACGGGCACTTCGCCCAGCCGGTCACCTCGATCGGCAGGTACACCCGCGGATGCGAGTTCCACAGGTGCATGCCCGCCATCGGGCAACTGAGCGGCAGGTCCGCGGCGGTCACCTCGTACTGGTGCTGCGCGTTCGGCTGGATGAGCTTTTCGCTGCGATCGGCTGCCGTCACGATGCGGGCCTCGGGATCTGTCTGCCAGGGTCGGTCGCAACACGCATTATCGCAAGAGCACGCGGTCAGCGGATAGCGGCCAATGGCCAGCGGATAGCGGATAGCGGATGGACAGAGCGGTTGCGCCGCACGCCCGCATTGCGGGCTTCCTACTAACCGCTGACCGCTATTCACTATCCGCTATCCGCTTCCAGTCCTGGGAGCGCCCGCCGCCATCAGCTCGTCGAGTTTCTCGACCGCATCGTCGACCTCGATCAGGTCCATCACGCCGGGCCGCTCGATCTTCTCCGTCCACGGCAGCCGGCTTGCCGAGCGATTGAGGTAGCGGGTCGCGGCCTTCTCGTAGCGGTCCACGCACCACTGGCGGCTGTGATAGGGGCCGCTGCGCCGCGGATTCGTCGCGGCGTAAAGCCCGACGACCGGCGTCCCGACCGTGGTCGCCATGTGCGCCGGTCCCGAGTCGGGCGACACGAGCGCCGTCGCACGCTGCAGGGTTGCGAGGAATTCGAGCAGCGTGTCCTGGCCGATCAGGTCGCGGCACGGCTGGCGCATGCAACGCGCGATGTCCCGGCCGTAGCGTCGCTCGAGATCGCTGCGACCGCCGCACAGCAGCACTTCCATGCGATGACGCGTAACGGCGTGGTCGGCGAGCGCGGCATACCGCTGCGCGCTCCAGTTGCGCAACGCGTGGCTCGAGCAGGGGCTCACGATCAGGGTCGGCCGCGTCGGCTCCGGGATGGCACGCGACGCATAGTCGAGGGCGCCCTCGGGCAGCGGAATGTCCCAGCGCATCGAACGCGACGTCACGCCGAGCCGTTCGGCAAATCCGAACAGGCTGTCGAGCACGTGCTCGCGCTGGCGCGGCGCGACCCTCTCGTTCGTGAACAGCCACTGTCCCTCGCGTGCACGCGCGCGATCGAACCCGACCTTCCATCGCGCCGGCACGAGCGCCGCCGCCATGCTCGCCCGCAACGCGAGCTGCATGTGCAGCAACGCGTCGAAACGACGCCCCGAGAGCCGCTCTCGCAACGCCCGGTAACCGCCGGCACCCGTCTTCTTGTCGAAGACGATGAACTCGATGTCGGGGAGGTGCCCGAGCAGCTTGTGCTCGAGCTTGCCGATGATCCAGGTCAGTCGCGTCTGCGGCCACGTGTCCTGGAGCGTGCGCACGACCGGCAACGCGTGACAGACGTCGCCGAGCGCCGACAGCCGCAGGATGCAGATGGATTCGGGCGGGCTCGTGAACAGGGGCTGCACGGATGCGGGTCTCGACGGTAGGCAGCGGCGCCGGGATCGGGAACAATCCGCCACGATGAACGACGCCGCCGTGGCCGGGGACGAGGCGCTCGCGCGCATTGCGGGCGGCGCGATGCTATACGATGCCTCCTGCCTCGGCCAACCCGATGCCGCGATCTTCGAACCGGATTACTGGCGAGCGCGTGGGGCGCTGCAGGCCACGCGAGGTGGGCGAGGCACCGTCGCGTTCGTGCGCAGCGACGGTGGCGATGCCTGGGTGCTGCGACATTACCGCCGCGGCGGGTTCGTGGCGAAGCTCCGCGACGACGCCTACTTCTGGACCGGCGAATCGCGTACGCGCGCGTTCGCCGAGTGGCGCCTGCTGCGCCGACTCCGGGACTGGCGCTTGCCGGTGCCGAAGCCGGTCGCCGCGCGATATCTCCGGGATGGCCTGAGCTACCGTGCGGACCTGATCACCGAGGAGTTGCCGGTGCGCCTGACCCTGGCCGCCGCGCTGGCGGACGCGCCATTGCCACCCATCGCGTGGGTCGCGGTCGGACGCTGCGTCGCGCGACTGCACGCGCACGGCGTGCAGCACGCCGACCTGAACGCGCACAACCTGCTGCTCGGACCCGGCGAGAACGTGTACGTACTCGATTTCGATCGCGGGCGGCTCCGCCGGCGTGGCGCGTGGGAGCAACGCGTGCTGGCGCGCCTGCGTCGCTCGCTCGTCAAGGTCACGGCCGGACTGCCGGGCGACCGCTTCGGCGACGAGCAGTGGCGTGCGCTGCTCGCCGGGACCGAGGAGTAACCCGCCGCGATGTTGCGACTCGTCTACGTCGCGCTCACGTACCTGGTCGTGCCATTCGTCGTGGCTCACGATGCGTGGCAAGCCCTCCG
>DASUYI010000468.1:0-2250 GCA_036377475.1 Steroidobacteraceae bacterium
TGCGTCCTTACGGCATCATCAGGATGCTCGACCTGGTACATCCGATGTACCGCTCGACCGCATCGTACGGTCACTTCGGCCGCGAGCCGACGCACATGACGTACAAGTGGAAAGAAACGATCGCCGGCAAGCGCGTCGAGAAGAGCGAGGCGTTCACGGCGTTCACCTGGGAGAAGACGGACAAAGCCGAGGCGCTGCGGCAGGACGCCGGGCTGGTGAAGCGGATGGCCGTCGGCTGACGAATCGGCGCTCCGCCGGCAACCTGAACAGGGTCTCACCGGCAAACAGGAGCGGTGGGCGCGACACCGCGCCCTGAACGTCACCCGGCCGCAGCTTTTTGCGCTTCAGCCGCCGCCGCGAGCCTCGCCTTGATCGCCTCGACGAAAGCGGGCCGCGCCGCCTCGCGGTTGCGCGCGAGCATCTGCACGTGCGGCTTTTCACCCAGCCGTTGCAGCAGCTCGCGGGCCGCCGGCCAGTCGGCCAGGGGATCGACGCCGAACAGGCTCTTCGACACGGTGCTCGCGAGATCGGCGCTGTAGAGGAAGACGATGTCGGCCAGCGTGAACTCCGGCCCGGCGACGTACGGCGCGAACCTGGCGTGACGCCGCAACGCGGCGAAGCCGCCCGCGAGGTCCTCGCGCGCCTTTTCCTTGATCGCCCGCGGCAAGGTGCCGCCAAAGAAAGCCTCCACGAAACAGGACCGCCCCGGCAGTTCGATGTACAGCTCCATCTCCTTCATGAGGCTGCGAACGTACGCGCGGGCCTGGGGGTCGCGCGGGAACAGCGGCTGTCCGGCACCCGTCTCCTCGAGGTACTCCAGGATCACGCTGGCCTCGTTGATGTAGCCCTGCGGCGTCTCGAGCACGGGGACCTTGCCGCGCGGGCTCTTGGCCAGGAACTCTGCGCTCTGGTCGGGATAGGTCAGCACGTACTCGAAGGCGATGCCTTTCTCGAGCAGCGCCAGGTGCACCATGTTGACGTAGTTGCTGACGGGAAATCCGTGGAGCTTGAGCACCGTATCCTCCTCGTTCCGGGCATGGGCCGACCCGCAGGTTCGGCGCCGGGGACGGCAGCCTACCGAAGTCCCGGGACGTGCGTCAGTGGCTTGGGCGCCGCCGACAGCGGCGGCGCACACACCGGACCCGGCCATGCTCGAGGTGAAGGGTTGGTCCGCCGCCGTCGATTTCGCTAGACTTCGCGCCCTGCCTGAGGAGCGCTGCAACGGGTTTTCCTGCCCGCCAGGCTCAGGTCATGGGTTTACCCAACCGCGCTCGCTGAACCACGTGCCAGTCGTTCAGGCGAGCAGCGAACAACTTCGTCCCTGTCGCGCCCGAACCTGCACGGTCCACCGAGAGAGGATCGACCGATGAATGCCGTTGTTACGCCGACCGCGACGCAGGACTACCGCGTCGCCGACATGAGCCTTGCCGACTGGGGCCGCAAGGAAATGGTCATCGCCGAGAGCGAGATGCCCGGTCTGATGGCGGTCCGCCAGGAATTCGGCCAGGACAGGCCGCTCAGGGGTGCGCGGATCGCAGGCTCGCTGCACATGACCATCCAGACCGCGATGCTGATCGACACGCTCAAGGCCCTCGGCGCCGACGTGCGCTGGGCCTCGTGCAACATCTTCTCGACCCAGGATCACGCCGCCGCCTACGTCGCGGCGACGGGCACGCCCGTCTTCGCGTACAAGGGCGAATCGCTCGATGAATACTGGGAGTTCACGCACCGGATCTTCGAGTGGCCGAACGGCCAGCTCGCGAACATGATCCTCGACGACGGCGGCGACGCCACGCTGCTGCTCATGCTCGGTGCGCGCGCGGAGCAGGACGCGTCGGTGATCTCGAAGCCGACCAACGAAGAAGAGACCGCGCTGTACGCCGCCATCCGTAAGCGCCTGGAGACGAGCCCGGGCTGGTACTCGAAGCGGCTCGCGCAGATCCAGGGCGTCACCGAGGAGACGACGACCGGCGTCAAGCGCCTCTACGAATTCGCGAAGAAGGGCCAGCTGCCCTTCCCGGCGATCAACGTCAACGACTCGGTCACGAAATCCAAGTTCGACAACCTGTACGGCTGCCGCGAGTCGCTGGTCGACGCGATCAAGCGCGCGACCGACGTCATGATCGCAGGCAAGGTCGCCGTCGTGGCCGGCTACGGCGACGTCGGCAAGGGCTCGGCGGAATCGCTGCGTGCGCTCTCGGCGCAGGTCTGGATCACCGAGATCGACCCGATCTGCGCGCTGCAGGCCGC
>DASUYI010000469.1:0-2318 GCA_036377475.1 Steroidobacteraceae bacterium
CGTGGACTGGCGGCACGTCACGCGCTTCGCGCCGCGGACGCGCCTGCTGATCGACGCCGCCAACGTGAGCGACACCGACTACTTCGAGGACTTCGGCGTCGGCTTCGAGGGCACGAGCGTCACTTACCTCGACCGCTACGTCGACCTGCGCCACGACACCGGCCCGTGGTCGTTCACCGCCCGTGCGCAGGGTCACCAGGTGATCGACCGCGAGCTCGCCGACGAGGACGCGCCGTACCAGATCGTGCCGCAGCTCACCGCGAGCGGCCGCTGGCTGAACCTGCCCGCGGGCCTCGCGGCCACGCTGTTCGCCGAGGCCGCGAATTTCACGCGCGACCCCGGCCCGGAAGGCGTGCGCGTCGACGCGGAGCCGTCGCTCGAGTGGCGCGTCGATCGCGGCGGTGCATTCTTCGCGGCGAACGCAGGCTATCGCTACACGCAGTATTCGCTGCGGGACGTCGACCCGGGCATCGACGATTCACCGAGCCGGTCGCTGCCGTCGGCGAGCCTCGACGGCGGCTTCGTGCTCGAGCGCGAGGCAGGTGCGCGCGGCAACCGGCTGCAGACGCTCGAACCGCGCCTGCTCTACCTGTACGTGCCGTACCGCGACCAGGACGAGCTGCCGGTCTTCGACACCGGCATTCCGGACCTCAACCTCGTGCAGCTGTTCCGCGACAATCGCTATGTGGGTCCGGACCGGGTCGGCGACGCGAACCAGGTCAGCGCCGGCATCACGACGCGCCTGCTCGATTCGACGCGGGGCACGCAATACCTCAGTGCGACGCTCGGCCAGGCGTATTACTTCGAGGATCCGCGCGTGCGCCTGCCGGACGAGCCCGTGCGCGACCGGTCCTTCTCGGACGTCGTCGCGGAAATCGAGCTCGCGGCGTTCAAGAACTGGAACGCGCGGTTTGCGTACCAGTGGAACCCCGACGTATCCGAGGGCGTGCGCTCCGAGACCTTCATCCAGTACGCACCGGCGCCCGGCCGCGTGCTCAACGCCGGCTACAGGTTTCGTCGCGACCTGCTCGAGCAGGTCGACGTCTCTGGCGCGTGGCCGATCAATGCCCGATGGCGCGGGTTCGCGCGCTACGTCTATTCGCTGCAGGAGGAGAAGACGCTCGACCAGTTCGTCGGCTTCGAGTACTCCTCGTGCTGCTGGGCCGTGCGGCTGATCACGCGCCGGTTCGTGTCGAGCCGCACCGGCGACGCCGAAACGTCCTTCGGGATCCAGCTGGAACTCAAGGGTCTGTCCAGTGTCGGAGTCGACAACGAAGCTTTCCTGCGCGATGCGATTCGGGGATACTCCGCGCTTCCGTCCGCACCTCAGACCTAGGGCCTTCCAACACTCAGTGTCATGGGCTGCGTGCCTCTCCAATCGCCTGCAGCAAGGCGCAAAGCGCAGCCAATATGTCGATATTGGCAAGCTTTGTAACGCAGCGGCAGGCGATTGAGAGGCACCCGATGACGAATGCATATCCTTTGATGGGACGATCCATGGCAGTCCAGCGCGTTGTTGCTCCTCCACTTGTGTACGTCAAGTACACGGCGGTCGTCGCGCCTGGCGTTGGCACTGCCATGGATCGTCGCGGCACATGCCACTGAGTGTTGGCAGGGCCCTAATGCCCTTGATATTCAAGCAGTTTTTCGGCGCGCTCGCGTTGCTGGCGGCCGCCGCCGGGAGCGCGCACGCCCAGTCCAAGGAATTGAGCTCGACCGGTGTCCTGCTCGACCGCGTCGCGGCCGTCGTCAACGACGGCATCGTCCTGCGCAGCGACGTCGAGACGCAGATGCAGACGATCGGCGACCGCATCCAGCAGCAGGGACAGCAGCTGCCGCCGCGCAACGTGCTGCGCCAGCAGGTCCTGGAGCGTCTCGTGCTGCAGGAGCTGCAGATGCAGCGCGCCGAGCGCCTCGGCATCAAGATCGCCGACGAGGCCGTGAACCAGGCGCTGACCGAAGTCGCTCAGCGCAACAACATCAAGTTCAGCGAGCTGCCCGCGGCGCTCGAGGCACAAGGCCTCGACTATCGCGATTACCGCGACGAAGTCCGACGCGAAATGGTCATGCAGACGCTGCGCCAGCGCGACGTGCTCGCGCGCGTGTACGTCTCGCCGCGCGAGGTCGAGCAGTGCATCGCGAAGCGCAAGGCTTCGCCGAACGAGGACAACGAGTTCAACCTCTCGCACATCCTGATCGCGATCCCCGAATCGGCCGACACGGAGCTCGTCTCCGAGCGCGTGGCACGCGCCGAGGGCGTGTACGAGCGCGCCCGCGCGGGTGAGGACTTCGCGCAGCTCGCGATCGCGTATTCCGAT
>DASUYI010000470.1:0-2876 GCA_036377475.1 Steroidobacteraceae bacterium
GACGCGAGGCCGCCTGCCCCGCCGCGCCCGGTCGCGCTGCCCGGATTGCCGCCGAGCACGCCGCCCAGCAGGTCGCCGAGCCCACCACCGCGCGAAGGCTGCGACCCTGTCGAGGGCGCGGCCGACGTGCGAGCGTTCTTCGCCATGTAGCCCGCGACCAGCATCGCGAGCACCGGCAGCATCTTCTTGAGCAGTGACGGGTCGAGGCCCGTGCGCGCCGACGCATTCTGCGCCACGGTGCGGCTCACGTCCTTGGACCCGAAGATCTGGCCGAGGATGTCGTTGCCGGGCGCGACGTTCGTCGGCTGCGGGGCGAGCACGTCGTCCATGAGCGCGCCGCCGCCCAGGCCGCCCAGCATGCCGGCCAGGCTCTCGAGCCCGGCAGGCCGCGACTGTGCCTGTTTCTTGAAGCCGCCGAGGATCGCGGGAATCAGGGCGGACGCACCCGTCCGGGCCTGCGTCTCGTCGACGCCGAGCTCACGCGCCATCGATTCGAGCCCTCCGGCTCGTCCGAGGATGTCCAGGAGCTGCTGTTGCTGCTGTTGCATGGTGATCGTCGCCCTCCCTGGCTGCGCACTATCGCAACTGGCTGTCCTTGGATCCGCGGCGGTTGTAGAGGCTCACCGCGCCCTGCGCACGGTCGCGCTCGTCCTGGCACGGCAGGCACAGGCGCACGCCGGGGACCGCCTGGCGTCGCGGCTCGGGAATCTCTTCGCCGCACTCCTCGCAGTGGCTCAGGCTCGGGCCTGACGGCAACTGCGCGCGGGCGCGCTTGATCGCGTCCTCGATGCTGTCGTCGATCTGCTGTTGCACGGCGCCGTCGCCGGCCCAACCCGTGGCCATGACCAATCACCTCGCGCGTGGAATCGCCACCCTATCAGACACCGCGTTGGACTCGACGTTCAGCCGCAGCGGGTCGGCCGGGTCCGCTCGGCGACGTAGGCCGGGGCCCGCGGCCGAGCCCCGGCCCACGACCGTCCTCAATGCACGGCCGTCACGGCACGGTGTGCGTCGACCTGGCCGTGACCGTAGAAGCCGTTATAGCCGTCGCCGCCGGCGCAGGTCGCGACGAAGGCACCGAACGGCGGGCCCGGATCGAACGGATTCTCCGGGCACGGCAGCGGCGTCGCGGTCGAGTTGAGCACCCCCGTGACCGCGCCCGCGGGCAGTTGCCGCTCGCTCAGCACCAGCGCCGCGACGCCCGCGACGTGTGGCGCGGCCATCGAGGTGCCTTGCAGGTAGGCGTACACGGCGCCGCTGTCCTGCACGAACAGCGGACCGCCCGAGAAGAACTTCGCCGGGTACGTCGAAAGCACGCGGCCGTTCGGCGCCGCCGCCGTGAGCTGGAATCGCCGATCGCCGCCGGGCGCGACGAGTTGCGTCACGCCGACGCCGTAGCTCGAGTAATAGGCCTTCTGCAGCAGGTTGCCGTTGGCCGAGACACCGATCACGCCCGGCACTTCGACCGGGATCACGGAGCAGGCGTTCGTCACCTCGCGTTCCTGGGCGGAGCCGGGCGGAAAGTCCGGGCTGATCGTGTCGATGTTCGTCTTGGACAGGTCGTGGTTCGTGTTGCCGAGCGACGCGACGACGACCACGCCCTTTGAAATGGCATAGCTGATCGCGCGACGTATTGCCTTCCAGATGGCGCGCTGCTCGGGGTCGTTGCGGCAGTTGAACAGCCACGGGTCGACGAAGTAGCTGTTGTTGGTCACGTTGAGACGGCGGTCGCCGGCCCAGACGAAGCCGCAGATCGCGGCTTCGGGGAAAATGTAGCCGTCCGCGTTGCCGACCTTCACGGCGGCGAGCCGGACGTTCGGCGCGACGCCGACGATGCCGATGCCGTTCGCCGCCGCGGCGATGGTGCCGGCCGTGTGCGTGCCATGGCCGTTGTCGTCGTCCCACGCCGCGGGATTCGGGTCGGGCGCGCCGGAGATGCACGACACGCTGTTGGCGAAATCGACGTTCGGCGCGAGATCCGGGTGCGTGAAGTCGATGCCCGAGTCGAGGTTGCCGACGACGATCGACGGGCTGCCGCCGCTCACCGCATGCGCCGCGGGCACTCCGATCTGCACCATGTCCCACTGCAGCCCGGACAATGGCTCGGTGCCCCAGGCCACCGGTGTGCTCTCCGTGACTGCGTCTGCCGTGGATTCGAGGGCGCCGTCGACGCGCGATGCGAAACGCGATGTCGCGGAGACGCCTTCGATGGTTCTGTCGAGCGTCCGCAGCGTGCCCGCGAACGCGGCGTTGTCCGAACGCGCCAGCACCACGCCGATTTGCGGATACGCATGGACGAGGGCCCCACCCGCCTTCTGGATGGTCTTGACGGCGGTGCCCGGAACCGCCGATCCGCCGTAGAGCACGATGTAGTTCTCGGCGTGCGCCCCCAAGGAACCGAGCCCAAGTGCTGCCAGTGACAGGCAGGCAATCGTAGGTCTCATGTCGTCCACCCCTGGACGCCGTCGTCTCAGCGGGAACAGCGGGCCGTCTCCTGCGCACGGCCTGATGCGCGCCGGAACGTCGGCGAGTTGAGTTGAGTAAGTTTCTCCCCTGTCGCATGCCGCAACGGTCCGTTGCGTGCGCTCATCAGCCTTGATGATGATGACGACGCCGCGGACCTCCTGCAGGACCGGTCGCTCATTGCGTCATGCGCCGCCAATCTGCGCCCCCAGCCGGTCACTGGCAAGTCCAGGCGGCGCGATGAGCACGGAACTCGTCGTCGTGACGATGGCCACGCGCACGCCGGCCTGCAGGCCATCGTTCATCGGTTCGCGTACGCCGGGACGCAGCGACGTTTGCTCAGTGCGACCGTCAGGAAACCACGGACACCACGATTGCTCGTGAGGCCGCCGTGACCTCACCGTCGCCGAACC
>DASUYI010000471.1:0-4081 GCA_036377475.1 Steroidobacteraceae bacterium
CGATCGAGGGTCGGATTGCCGAGATTTTCGGTGCGATCAATGCGGCACGGCGTCCGATCGTCGCCGTCGACATTCCGTCGGGATTGCACGCGGACACGGGCCGCGAACTCGGCATCGCAATCCGTGCGGACCTCACCGTGACCTTCATCGGTCGCAAGCTGGGCTGTTACGTGGGCGCCGGCCCCGACTTCGTCGGTCGGGTCGTCTTCGACGACCTGGGCGTGCCGGCCGCGCTGTACGGCGACGTGCCGAGCACGCTCTTGCTGCTCGACGAGTCGGCGCTGACCACTGCGCTGCCGCCTCGCGCGCGCACTGCGCACAAGGGTCGGCACGGGCACGTGCTGATCGTGGGCGGCGCCGCTGGCATGGGCGGCGCGTCGCGCCTGGCGGGCGAGGCGGCGCTGCGCGTCGGCGCGGGTCTCGTCACGACGGCCGTGCATCCACACAGCCTCGGCGCACTCGCAGGTCGCCCGGAGCTCATGACGACTTCGATCGGCACGTTCACGGAACTGGAGGGCGCGCTCGAGCGCGCGAGCGTCGTCGCGTTGGGTCCGGGACTCGGTCAATCGCCCTGGTCGATGGAAGTGCTCGCGGGCGTGCTCGCCTGCGACAAGCCGCTCGTCGTGGATGCCGACGCACTCAACCTGCTTGCGCTCGACCCGCGCTCGCGGGATGCCTGGGTGTTGACGCCGCATCCGGGCGAGGCCGCACGCTTGCTCGGCATCACGACCGACGCGGTGCAGGCTGACCGGCTCGGCGCGGCGACGCAACTGCAGGAACGCTACGGCGGCACGGTGGTGCTCAAGGGTGCGGGCTCGATCGTGCAGGGCCCGGCCGGGCAGGGCTGGATCTGCGATCGGGGCAATCCCGGCATGGCCGCGGCCGGGATGGGCGACGTGCTCACGGGGGTGATCGCGGGCCTCGCGGCGCAATGTGGCGACCTTGCGCTCGCGGCGCGCGCGGGCGTGCTCGTGCACGCCATGGCCGGCGATCGCGCCGCAGTCGCGGGGCAGCGTGGATTGACGGCGGGCGACGTCATCGGCGAGTTG
The DNA here is from genome assembly GCA_036377475.1 of Steroidobacteraceae bacterium. Classification (GTDB taxonomy): domain Bacteria; phylum Pseudomonadota; class Gammaproteobacteria; order Steroidobacterales; family Steroidobacteraceae; genus RPQJ01. The sequence goes on from DASUYI010000471.1 coordinate 1,050, forward strand.
CGAGCGTGCGTGAATCCGCGGTGAACCTGCAGTTCGCGGCGGAGGGGGCGGACGCCACGCGCGTGCTCGGCGCGCGCTTGGCAAGTGCGCTGCGAAGGTCTGCAGCCGCAGCGGCTGCGCCGATGCTCGTCACGCTCTCGGGCGACCTCGGCGCAGGCAAGACCACGTTCGTCGGTGGCCTGCTCGATGCGCTGGGGCACGTGGGCCCGGTGCGCAGCCCGACGTACACGTTGATCGAGCCCTATCGCTTCGGCGACCGCGACGTGTACCACTGCGACCTCTATCGATTGCGGCATTCCGACGAACTCGAAGACCTCGGGCTCCGCGACCTGCGTCGTCCCGGCTCGACGCTGCTCGTCGAATGGCCGGAGAAGGCCGAAGGGCGCCTCGGCGCGCCGGACGTCACGATCGGTTTCGAATACGCCGGCGACGCCGCGCGCGCGCTCGTCTTCGCGGCGCAAACGCTCGTCGGCAGCGACGTGCTGGCCCACCTTTAGTGTCGCGTCACGAACGTTCCGTATCTTCATCATTTCATTGAACTTAGTGGCGCACTGGCTTAGAGTCCGCGTCATGCGCACGCGCGAGCCTCGCCTGACTGCCGTCTGCCTGGCCTGGCTAGGCCTCCTAGTGGCGGCGCTGCCGGCGTGGGCCGGCACCTCGCGCGTCAAGGACGTCAGGCTCTGGTCCGGTCCCGAAGGCACGCGACTCGTCATCGAACTCACCGCGCCGGTCGAATACGACGTCTTTCCGCTCGGCAGTCCCGACCGCGTGGTGGTCGACCTCGCCAACACGTCGCTGGCCGGGCAGGAACTGCCGGCCGGGCAGGGCCCGGTCAAGCTCGTGCGGTCCGGCCCGCAACCGGGGCGCGGCCTGCGCCTCGTGCTCGACGTCGATTCACCGCAGCCCCCGAAGCACTTCATCGTCGGGCCGGACGGTTCGGCCGGACACCGCATCGTGGTCGAACTGCCAGGCAAGGTCGCACCGGTGCTCGCGGCCTCGAGCGGCGCACGTCCGGCAGGTGCGAGTGCGCCGTCCGGCAACGAAGTGCTCGCGATGGTCGCCGAAACGTCGCGCACGGTGGCGAGCCCGGCCGTCGATGCGCCGAAAATCAACGACGCCCCGCCGACGCCGGCGGTGAAGTCGATCGGCGCCACCGCCAAGGGCCGCGACCTCGTCATCGCGATCGACGCGGGTCACGGCGGACAGGACCCCGGTGCGATCGGCCGCAGCGGCACGCGCGAGAAGGAAGTCACGCTCGCGATCGCACGCAAGCTCGCGGCGGAGATCAACCGTGAAGAAGGCATGCGCGCGGTGCTGATCCGCGACGGCGACCACTTCATCACGCTCGGCGGGCGCACGCGCAAGGCGCGACAACTCGGCGCCGACATGTTCGTCTCGATCCACGCCGATTCGGTGCTCAAGCGTGCAGTGAGCGGCTCCTCGGTCTACGTGCTGTCGTTGCGCGGTGCGAGCGACGAGGCGGCGCGCTGGCTCGCCGAGTCCGAGAACGCGGCCGACCTCAAGGGCGGCGTGCCGCTCGTCGAGGACGACCTGCTCGCGTCCGTGCTGCTCGACGTGACGCAGAAGGAAGCGATCAGCGACAGTGTCGAGGCCGCGGACAACGTGCTGGCCGCGCTCGCGCGCGTCGGCACGGTGCACGGCGCCCGACGCGTCCGGCACGCGGGCTTCGTCGTGCTGAAGTCGCCCGACATCCCCTCGATGCTGGTCGAGACCGGCTTCATCTCCAATGCCGGCGACGAACGTCGGCTGCGCGACACCGGGCACCAGCAGGACATCGCCGAAGCGATCCGCGCCGGCGTCCGCAGTTACAGGTACGACAATCCTCCGCCGGGGACCCGGCTCGCCGCCGTCGCGGCGGCACGTCGCACCGGCAACGCGCCGACCGGCCAGACCGTCGCCGCCAAGTAAGCGGGACAACGGGGGCGCTTCGTAGTTATCCTCGCGGCCCCATGCCGATCCGGGTCCTGCCCGAGCAGCTCGTCCACCAGATCGCCGCCGGCGAGGTCGTCGAGCGCCCGGCCTCCGTGATCAAGGAACTCGTCGAGAACAGCCTCGACGCTGGCGCGACGGCCATCGACATCGAGGTCGAAAAAGGCGGGTCGGAACTCTGCCGCGTGCGTGACGACGGCGCGGGCATCGCGGAAAGCGAACTGCTGCTCGCACTCGCACGCCATGCCACGAGCAAGATCGGCACGATCGACGACCTCGAAGCCGTCCGCACGCTGGGCTTTCGCGGCGAGGCCCTGCCGAGCATCGCGTCCGTTTCACGCATGCGCATGATCTCGAGGCCGCGCGCGGCGGACGTTGCGCAGATGGTCTCGGCCGTCGACGGTGTACTCACCGGTCCCGCGCCCCACCCGCACCCCGCGGGCACGACCGTCGAGGTGCGCGACCTGTTCTTCAACGTGCCCGCGCGCCGCAAGTTCATGCGCGCGGAGCGGACGGAGCTCACGCAGGTCGAGCGGCTCGTCGAACGCATCGCCCTGAGTCGTTTCGACGTGGGCTTTCGGCTCGCGTCGTCGCGCAAGGTGATCGCGGATCACGCGCCCGCGCGCGACGAACGTGCGTGTGATGCACGCGTCGCCTCGATCCTGGGCGAGGACTTCATCGCCAACGCGATGAAGCTCGATCACGGCGGGTCCGGGTTGCGGCTGCACGGCTGGTTCTGCCTGCCGACCTACGCGCGCAGCCAGGCCGACCAGCAGCATTTCTTCCTGAACGGACGGCCCCTGCGCGACAAGCTCGTTGCGAGCGCGGTTCGTCTCGCGTACCGGGACGTGCTGTTCCACGGCCGTCATCCGGCTTACGTGCTTTACCTGGAAATGGACCCGTCCCGCGTCGACGTCAATGCGCACCCGCAGAAACTCGAAGTGCGCTTTCGTGAACCCGGGCTCGTGCACGATTTCCTGTTCCACACGCTGGAGCGCGCGTTGGCCGAGACGCGACCCTCGCAGCCCGCGATGGAGGCGATTCCAGCGGCGCGTGCCTCGTGGGCGCCCCGTGACGCCACC